>NZ_JBFBBD010000019.1:0-104724 GCF_040689515.1 Streptomyces sp. NPDC051173 | reverse complement strand
CCACCACCCACGGGCAGCGCACCCATCAACCGCGCCCGCGCCGCCACCAGGCGGCACGCGTCCTCCAACGAGAACACCCCCGCCACATGCGCCGCAGCGACCTCACCGATCGAATGCCCCGCCACGAAATCCGGACGGACACCCCAGGACTCGGTCAGCCGGAACAGCGCCACCTCCAACGCGAACAACGCCGGCTGCGTCCACCCCGTCTCCTCCAGACGCTCCGCATCGGTGAACATCACCTCCCGCAACTCACCGTCGAAACCAGCCAGCACAGCGTCGAAGGCCTCAGCGAACACCGGGAAGCGTGCGTAGAGTTCGCGGCCCATGCCCACCCGCTGCGAACCCTGACCCGAGAACAACACCGCCAGAGAACGGCCCGTGTCCGCGCGTCCCCGGGCCACCTCGGAGAGCTCGCCGTCGGGACCGCCTGCCAGGAGGACCGCGCGGTGCTCGAACGCCGAACGGCCCGTAGCCAGCGAGAAACCCACGTCCAGCGGCGACGGCGAACCCGTGAGCGACGAGAGCCGCTCCACCTGCGCCGTGAGCGCCCGCTCCGACCTGGCCGAGACCGTCCACGGAACGACGGCAGGCGGGTTCCCCTGTTCTTCCCCCACCTGCTCGGCCTGCTCCGCCTGTTCGGCCTGCTCCACGATCACGTGGGCGTTCGTGCCGCTGATCCCGAAGGACGACACACCCGCACGCCACGGCCGCTCCACCTCCGGCCACAGCACGGCATCCGTCAACAGCTCCACCGCACCCGACGACCAGTCCACATGCGACGACGGCGCGTCCACATGCAACGTCTTCGGCAGCACACCATGACGCATCGCCAGGACCACCTTGATGATCCCCGCCACACCCGCAGCAGCCTGCGTATGCCCGATGTTCGACTTCACCGACCCCAACCGCAACGGCCGCCCCGCATCACGGTCCTGACCGTACGTGGCCAGCAACGCCTGCGCCTCGATCGGATCACCCAGCGCCGTACCCGTGCCGTGCGCCTCGACCACGTCCACCTCGGACGCCGACAACCCGGCACTCGCCAACGCCTGCCGGATCACCCGCTGCTGGGACGGACCGCTGGGCGCGGTGAAACCGTTCGAGGCTCCGTCCTGGTTGACGGCGGAACCGCGCACGACCGCCAGGACCGGGTGCCCGTTGCGGCGGGCGTCGGAGAGGCGCTCGACGAGGAGGACGCCGGCGCCCTCGGACCAGCCCGTGCCGTCCGCCGCGTCCGCGAACGCCTTGCACCGGCCGTCCGCCGCGAGGCCGCCCTGCCTGCTGAACTCCATCAACGACCCGGGGGACGACATGACGTTCACCCCGCCGACCAGGGCCAGCGAGCACTCGCCGGCCCTGAGGGCGTGGGTCGCCGTGTGCAGGGCCACGAGCGAGGAGGAGCACGCCGTGTCGACGGTGACCGCCGGGCCCTCCAGGCCCAGCGCGTAGGAGAGCCGGCCGGAGACGGCGCTCGCGGCGATGCCGGTGCCGATGTCGCCGGTGGCGTCGGCCAGGGACCGTACGAGCAGGTAGGCGTAGTCCTGTCCGTTCGTGCCGACGAAGACACCGGTGCGGCTGCCGCGCAGGGACACCGGGTCGATGCCGGCCCGTTCGATCGCCTCCCAGGAGGTCTCCAGCAGCAGCCGCTGCTGGGGATCCATCGCCACGGCCTCGCGCGGCGAGATCCCGAAGAAGCCGGCGTCGAAGTCCCCGACACCGTCGACGAAGCCGCCTTCCTGGCTGACGGCGTTGCCGCGCCGGTCGACCCCGGCGTCCCGCAGGGCGTCGAGGTCCCAGCCCCGGTCCGTGGGGAAGCCGGAGATCGCGTCCTTGCCGGAGGCCACGAGCTCCCACAGGTCCTCGGGCGAGCTCACGCCGCCGGGGTAGCGGCAGCTCATGGCGACGATCGCGATCGGTTCCCTGGCCGCGGCGACGAGCTTGTGGTTCTGCCGGCGCAGGTGCTCGGTCTCCTTCAGCGAGGCGCGAAGAGCCGCGACGACGTTTTCGCTGGATGTGGTCATGGTCCGCTCTTTCAGCGCTCGTTGTGGGAATTGCCGTCGAGTGCCGCCCGCACCAGGTCGTCGACGTCCATCGCGTCGATCGACTCGTCGTAGGCGTGCGCCTCCTGCGTGGCCTCGCCGTCGGGCGCGGCGCTCTGCTCGGCCGCGAGCTTCAGCAGGGGTTCGAGGACGCCGATCTCGCGCAGCCGGGCCACGGGGACGGAGGCGAGCAGGGCCCTGATGCCGGCCTGGTCGAGGTCGCCGTCGCCGCCCCCTTCACCGGCCGCTTCCCCGGCCTCCCCATCGAGCGCCAGCAGGCGCAGGATGTGGTCGGCCAGGTCCGCGGGGTTCGGGTGGTCGAAGACGAGCGTGGCGGTGAGAGCGAGCCCCGTCGCGGCGTTGAGCTGGTTGCGCAGTTCGACCGCGCTGAGGGAGTCGAAGCCGAGGTCCCGGAACGCCCGGTCGGCGCCGACGGCGTCGGTGGAGGGGTATCCGAGCACGGCGGCGGCCCGGGTGCGCACCAGGTCCAGTACGGCCGCGGGGCGCTTCGCCGGCGGCAGGGCCGCCAGTCGCTCGCGCAGGGCGGTGCCGGTGGCCTCCTCGTCCGTCTGCCCGGCCGGGCTGGACTCGGTGCCCGCGGCCGGCTCCCCGAGGAGCGGGCTGGGCCGGAGGGCGGTGAAGGACCGGACGAACCGCTCGTGTTCGACGTCTGCGACGACCTCGGTGGGCCGGCCGCCCATGACCACCCGGCGCAGCGCCGTGACGGCGAGGTCCGGGTCCAGGGGGCGGATTCCGGTGCGCCGGGCCGCGGCGGCCGCCCGGTCGTCGTCGGCCATCCCGCCGCCGTCCCAGGCGCCCCAGGCGATCGAGGTCGCGGCGAGGCCGTCGGCCCGGCGCCGCTCGGCGAGGGCGTCGAGGAAGGCGTTGGCGGCGGCGTAGTTGGCCTGTCCGGGGTTGCCGACCGCGGCGGACGTCGAGGAGAACAGGGCGAACACGGCCAGGTCCAGGTCTCGGGTGAGGTCGTGCAGGGCGAGGGCCGAGGTGGCCTTGGCCCGGAAGACGGCCTCGAACCGGTCCGGGGTGAGGCCGTCGAGCACTCCGTCGTCGAGGACGCCCGCGGTGTGGACGACCGCGGTGAGGGGCGCCTCCGCGGGGATGCCGGCGAGGACGGCGGCGAGCGCGTCGCGGTCGGCGGCGTCGCACGCGGTGAGGGTGGCGTCCGCGCCCAGTGCGGCGAGGTCGGCCCGCAGTTCGGCCGCGCCGGGGGCGTCGGGGCCCCGGCGGCTGAGGAGCAGCAGGTGCCGTGCTCCGGCCCGGGCCAGTTCGCGTGCCACCCGGGCGCCCAGTACGCCGGTGCCGCCGGTGATCAGGACGGTGCCGGTGGGGTTCCACTCCCTTTCGGACGCCTCGGTCGCTCCGGCCGGTACGGGGACCAGCCGGCGGCCGAAGGCGGCGGAGGGGCGTACCGCGATCTGGTCCTCGCCGCCGGGGGCCGTGAGGACCGCGGCGAACCGGGCCGCGGTCCGGTCGTCGAGGGTCTCGGGCAGGTCGATCAGGCCGCCCCAGCGCTGCGGGTGTTCCAGGGCGGCGACGCGCCCCAGCCCCCACACGGCGGCCTGGGCGGCGCCGGGCACGGGCTCGGCGGGCGAGGCCGCGACCGCGCCGCGGGTGACGCACCACAGGGGTGCGGTGACGTCCGCGTCGCCGAGCGCCTGGATCAGGGTGGTGGTGAGTCCCAGGCCCTGCGGGGCGTCCGCCCCGTCGGCGGGCGTGGTCGCGAGGGCGAACAGGGAGAGCACGCCGGTGAAGGCACGCCCGCCGGTGGTCTCCTCCCGCAGCCGTTCGGCGAGTTCGTCGCGTCCGAGGCCGTCGGCCTCCAGGCGTACGGTGTCCGGTCCCAGAGCGGCGACGGCGTCGGCGACCCAGGGGTCGTCGGCGTGTCCGGCGGGGACCACGGCGAGCCAGGTGCCCGCCGGGGTGCCGGAGGGTGCGAGGGCCAGGGGCTGCCAGGTGATCTGCTGCCGCCAGCCGTCGACGGTGCTCAGGTCGCCGCGCCGGCGGCGCCAGTCCGCGAGGGCGGGGAGCACCTTGGCGAGGGCGTCGCCGTCGACGTTCAGCGTCGTCTCCAGTGAGGCGAAGTCCTCCTCGCGCACCGCCGTCCAGAAGCCGTCGTCCGCGGCGCCCGCCGTGGCGGGCCCGGCGGCCGGACGGGTCTCCGGCCAGAACCGCTGGTGCTGGAAGGGGTAGGTGGGCAGGTCGGTGCGGCGGGACGCGGTCGCGGCCCCGTCCAGCACGGCGTGCCAGCGCGGGCTCACTCCCCCGACGTGCAGCCGGGCGAGCGCCGTGACGAGGGACTCCTCCTCACCGCGGTCCTTGCGCAGGGCCGGTACGGTCACCGCCCGGGAGGAGGGCAGGGTGTCGAGGGTGTCCTGGGCCATGGCGCACAGCGCGCCGCCGGGGCCGAGCTCCAGGAAGACGGTCACGCCGCGCTCGGCGAGCGTGCGTACTCCGTCGCCGAACCGGACGGCTTCGCGGACGTGGCGGACCCAGTGGTCCGGGGAGCACACCTGCTCACCGGTGACCGCCTCGCCGGTCAGGTGGGACACGAGCGGGATGGCCGGGGCGTCGTAGGCGATGCTCCGGGCGACCCGTCGGAAGTCCTCGAGAATGGCGTCCATGTGCAGTGAGTGAAATGCATGGCTGACCCGCAAACGCCTAGTCCTGCGTCCGTCGGCGGTGAATTTCTCCGCGACGCCGAGCACGGCGGCCTCGTCGCCGGAGAGGACGACGGACTCCGGGCCGTTGACCGCGGCGAGCGAGACGCCGGTGGTCAGGTGGGCGAGTGCCTCTTCCTCGGTGGCCTGGACGGCGACCATGGCCCCGCCCGTGGGGAGGGAGTTCATCAGCCGTGCCCGGGCGGCCACGAGCCGGCAGGCGTCCTCCAGGGAGAACACACCGGCCACGTGCGCCGCGGCGATCTCGCCGACGGAGTGCCCGGCGGCGAAGTCCGGGCGGATACCCCAGGATTCGACCAGCCGGAACAGCGCCACTTCCAGGGCGAACAGGGCGGGCTGGGTGAAGCCCGTCTCGTCCAGCCGCTCCGGGTCCTCGAACATCACCTTCCGCAGGGGCTGTTCCAGCTCCGTGTCCAGGTGTGCCGTCACCGCGTCGAGGGCCTCGGCGAACGCCGGGAAGCGTGCGTAGAGTTCGCGGCCCATGCCCACCCGCTGCGAGCCCTGGCCGGAGAACAGCACCGCGAGCTTGCCCCGGCGCGCCGCCTCGGCGCCCAGGACGACCTGGGGCGTGGTGCGGCCTTCGGCGAGTGCGGCCAGGCCCTGGAGCAGTTCGTCGCGGTCGGCGGCGAGGATCGCGGCGCGGTGCGCGAAGGCGGACCGGGTCGTGGCCAGGGAGAGGGCGAGCTCACCGACGGTGAGTTCGGGCCGGGCGGCCGCGTAGGAGTGCAGCTGCCCTGCCTGGGCCCGCAGGGCTTCCGGCGCGGCGGCCGACACGGGTACGGGCAGCAGGCCGTTGTGCTCGGCCGCGGGCCCGGACTCGACGACGGTCCCGGCGGGCGGCGCGGGCTGCTCGATGATGACGTGGGAGTTGGTGCCGCTGGCGCCGAAGGCCGAGATGCCGGCCCGGCGCGGACGGCCGGTCTCCGGCCAGGCGGCCTCGGCGGCCAGCAGCTCGATCGCGCCCGCGGTCCAGTCGACGTGTGCCGACGGCTCGTCGAGGTGCAGGGACCTGGGCAGGACGCCGTGGCGCATCGCCAGGACCATCTTGATCACTCCGGCGACGCCGGCGGCCGCCTGGGTGTGGCCGATGTTGGACTTCAGCGACCCCAGCAGCAGCGGCTGTTCGCGGTCCTGGCCGTACGTGGCCAGCAGTGCCTGGGCCTCGATCGGGTCGCCCAGCGTGGTGCCGGTGCCGTGCGCCTCCACCGCGTCCACGTCGGCCGGCGCGAGACCGGCGTCGGCCAGGGCGCGGCGGATGACGCGGCGCTGCGAGGGGCCGTTGGGCGCGGTGATGCCGTTGCTGGCACCGTCCTGGTTGATCGCGGAGCCGCGCAGGACCGCCAGCACCTCGTGCCCGCGGGCCAGCGCGTCCGAGAGCCGTTCCAGGACGAGGACGCCGACGCCCTCGGACCAGCCGGTGCCGCCCGCGGAGGACGAGAAGGCACGGCAGCGCCCGTCGGGCGAGAGCGCTCCCATCTCGCCGAACTCGACGAAGTTCACCGGGGTGGACATCACCGTCACACCGCCGGTGAGGGCGAGGGAGCACTCGCCGTTGCGCAGGGCCTGGGCGGCCAGGTGGAGTGCGACCAGCGAGGACGAGCAGGCCGTGTCGACGCTGACGGACGGGCCTTCCAGACCGAGGGTGTAGGACACCCGGCCGGAGAGCAGGCTCGCCGACTGCGCGGTCTGGGCGTGGCCGAACTGGCCCGCTTCGGGCCGGTAGTCGCCGGAGCCGCCGCCGATGAACACACCGGTGTCACCGCCGCGCAGCTCCGCGGGGTCGATGCCGGTGCGCTCCAGGGCCTCCCAGGAGGCTTCGAGCAGGATGCGCTGCTGCGGGTCCATCACCACGGCCTCGCGCGGCGAGATCCCGAAGAAGCCGGGGTCGAAGTCCGTCACGTCGTGGAGGAACCCGCCGCCCCGGGCGACGGTCGCGCCACGGCCGTCGGCGTCGCCGTGCAGCAGGCGGTCCAGGTCCCAGCCGCGGTCCGCCGGGAAGCCGCCGATGGCGTCCCCGCCGCCCGCGATCAGGTCCCAGAGCTCCTCGGGCGAGCGGACCCCGCCCGGGTAGCGGCAGCTCATGCCGACGATCACGACCGGGTTGTCGCCCGTGTCGGCGCCACGCGGCCGTATCGCGACCGTGCCGGTGTCCTTCTCGCCGTCCTCGCCGTGGAGTTCGGCCAGCAGGTGGGCGGCCAGCGCCTCGGGCGTCGGGTAGTCGAAGACGAGCGTGGCGGGCAGGGACAGGCCCGTCGCGGTGGCGAGCTGGTTGCGGAGGTCGACCGCGGTCAGCGAGTCGAAGCCGAGGTCCCTGAAGGGCTGTCCGGTCGGAAGGGCGTCGGCGTCGGCGAACCCGAGCACCGAGGCCGCCTCGGCGCGGACCACGGCCAGCAGTGCCTCGGTGCGCTCCTCGGCCGGGCGGGCCGCGAGGCCGGCCCGGAGTCCGGACGCGGCGGCCGCCGTGTCCGGGCCGGTACCGCCGGAGCCGGGCAGTGCCTCGCGGGTCTCGGGCAGCTCCCTGAAGAGGGTGCTGTGCCGGGTGCGGGTGAAGGCCGGGGCGAACACGTCCCACCGCACGTCGGCGACCGTCACCGAGGAGGCGTCGTCGCCTGCGGTCCGGAGGAGCGCGGTCAGCGCGCGCTGGGCGTCCATCGCGGGCAGCCCGTTGGCGCGCAGGTGTGCGGCCAGGCTGTCGGCGGTGGTGTCCGCCCAGGCGCCCCACGAGACCGACAGGGCACGCACCCCGCGTGCCTTGTACCGCCGGGCGACGGCGTCCAGGTGGGCGCCGGTCGCCGCGGCCGTGCCCCGGCCGGCGGCACCCCAGGTCCCGGCGATCGAGGAGAAGAGGACGAAGGCGTCCAGGGGCCGGTCGCCGGTGGCCGCGTCGGCCGCGGCCGCCACGTCACCCAGGCTGGCGTGGAGCGCGGCCAGGGCCGCGGCCGGGTCGTCGGTGGAGGATGGCTCGTCCTCACGGGCGTACACCACCGCGGTCAGCGGCCGCGCCTCCGGGAGGGAGGCGAGCGCCGCGGGCAGTGCCTCGCCGTCGGCCGGTGCGCAGGTGACGGTCGTCAAGCCGGTGCCCAGCGCGTCGAGTTCGGCGCGCAGCTCCGCCGCGTCGGGTGCGGCGGGTCCGGCCAGCAGCACGTGCTCGGCTCCCTGCGTGGCGAGCCAGCGGGCGACGTGTCCGGCGGAGCCGGTCGCCTCGCCGACGACGAGGACGGTGCCGGAGGGCTGCCACGGCGTCTCCGTCGCAGCTGCCACGGCGCGTACCAGCCGGCGCCCGAAGGCGCCCGAGGGCCGCAGCGCCACCTGGTCCTCGCCGTCCATGCCGGAGAGCACGGCGCGGAACCGGTCGGCCGAGCGCCGGTCGAGCACGTCCGGTACGTCGACGAGCCCGCCCCAGCGGTCCGGGTGCTCCAGGGCCGTCACCCTGCCGAGCCCCCACACGGCGGCCGGCGCGTCGTCCTCCTGCCGGTCCGAGCGGCCCACCGACACGGCGCCCCGGGTGACGCACCACAGCGGGGCGTCGACACCGGCGTCCGCCAGCGCCCGGACCGTCTCGCCCGGCTGTGCCAGGCCGACGGGGACGCCGTCGGTGGCCGTGGCCGCGAGCAGGGAGACGACTCCCGCGAACCCGGCCCCTTCGGGGGCGAGTTCGGTGAGGCGGGCTGTCAGCGCGGGGGAGTCGGTCAGGCGGGCCTCGGCGACGACGGTGCCGTCGCCGAGTGCCGCGATCACGGCGGCGGTCCACTCGTCGGTGGCGGTGCCCTCGGGGACCAGTGCCAGCCACGGTCCGGTGAGCGTGCCCGGCGCGGCCCCGGTGAGGGGCTTCCAGGTCACGTGGTAGAGCCAGCCGTCGACGGTCGAGCGGTCGAGGCGCTCGCGCCGCCAGGCGGACAGGGCGGGCACGAGGGCCGACAGCGCGTCGTCGTCGAGGCCGAGGCCGGCCGAGAGCGACTCCAGGTCCTCGTTCTCCACCGCGGCCCAGAACTCGGCGTCCAGGGAGTCCTGGTCGCCGGTCCGGCCCTGCCCGGCGGACGCGCGCTCCGGCCAGAACCACTCGTGCTGGAAGGGGTAGGTGGGCAGGTCGACGCGGCGGGCGCCGGTGCCCTCGAAGAGGGCCGGCCAGTCCACGTCCGTCCCCGCGACGTGGAGGCGCGCGAGGGCCGCGAGGAGAGCGGTCTCCTCGGGGCGGTCCTTGCGGAGGGCCGGTACGGCCACGGACGTGCCGTCCAGGATGTGCTGGGCCATGGCCGTCAGCACCCCGTCCGGGCCCAGCTCCAGGAAGACGGAGGCGCCTTCGGCGGCGAGCGTACGGACGCCGTCGGCGAAGCGGACGGTCTCACGGACGTGGCGCACCCAGTACCCGGCCGAGCACACCAGCTCTTCGGGGACGAGCCCGCCCGTGACGTTCGAGACCACGGGAATCCGCGGCGCCTCGTAGTTCAGGCTCTCCGCGATCCGGCGGAACTCCTCCAGCATCGGGTCCATCAGCGGCGAGTGGAAGGCGTGGCTCACCGACAGCCGCTGGGTCTTGCGGCCTTCGGCGGCGAACTTCTCGGCGATACGCAGCGCCTCGGCCTCACCACCGGCGAGGACGACCGACTCGGGCCCGTTGACCGCGGCGATCGAGACGCCGTCGGCCAGCCGCCCGGCCACTTCCTCCTCCGTGGCCTGGACGGCCACCATCGCACCGCCCGCGGGCAGCGCCTGCATCAGCCGTGCCCGTGCCGCCACCAGGCGGCACGCGTCCTCCAGGGAGAACACCCCCGCCACGTGGGCCGCCGCGATCTCACCGATCGAGTGCCCCGCGACGAGGTCCGGGCGGATGCCCCACGATTCGGTCAGCCGGAACAGCGCGACCTCGATCGCGAACAGCGCCGGCTGGGTGTACCCGGTCTCGTCCAGCCCGTCCGCGGCACCCGACATCACGTCCCGCAAGGGCCGGTCCAGCTCCGCGTCGAAGTGGGCCGCCACCGCGTCGAGAGCCTCGGCGAACACCGGGAAGCGTGCGTAGAGTTCGCGGCCCATGCCCACCCGCTGCGAGCCCTGGCCCGAGAAGAGCACCGCGAGTTTCCCGGTGTCGTCCTGGGCGGTGCCGCGTGCGAGCTCCGAGATCCGCTCGCCGTCGGCCAGCAGCACCGCGCGGTGGGTGAACGCGGCCCTGCCGGCGGCCAGGGAGTACCCCACGTCGGCCGGCGAAACGCCGGTCAGCGCGGAGAGCTGCTCCAGCTGCGCCGCCAGAGCGGCCTCGGACCTGCCCGAGACCGGCCAGGGCACCGGGCCCGGCGCCGTGGCGGGTTCGTCCGCCACGGGTTCCGCCGCCGGTGCCTGCTCGACGATGACGTGGGCGTTCGTGCCGCTGACGCCGAAGGCGGAGACACCGGCCCGCCGGGCGTGCCCGGTCTCCGGCCACGCCTGCTCCTCCGTGATGAGCGAGAGGGCGCCGTCCGCCCAGTCGACGTGCGCGGAGGGGGTGTCGATGTGCAGGGTCCTGGGCAGGGCGCCGTGGCGCATCGCCAGGAGCATCTTGATGACGCCGGCGACGCCGGCGGCGGCCTGGGTGTGGCCCAGGTTCGACTTGACCGCCCCGAGGAGCAGCGGGAGGTGCCGGTCCTGGCCGTAGGCGGCGATGAGGGCCTGGGCCTCGATGGGGTCGCCGAGCCGGGTGCCGGTGCCGTGGGCCTCGACGACGTCGACGTCGGCGGGGGTCAGGTCGGCGTCGGTGAGGGCCTGGCGGATGACGCGCTGCTGGGCCCGCCCGTTGGGGGCGGTCAGGCCGTTGGAGGCGCCGTCCTGGTTGACGGCGGTGCCGCTGACGACGCCCAGGATGTCGTGGCCGTTGCGGCGCGCGTCGGAGAGCCGTTCCAGGACGAGGACGCCCACGCCTTCGGACCAGCTCGTGCCGTCGGCCGAGTCGGCGAAGGCCTTGCAGCGGCCGTCGGGGGCGAGGCCGCCCTGGACCGTGAACTCGGTGAAGGCGTCGGGGCTGGACATGACCGAGACACCGCCGGCCAGCGCCATCGTGCACTCGCCGCTGCGCAGGGACTGCGCGGCCATGTGCAGGGCGACGAGCGACGACGAGCAGGCCGTGTCGACGGTGACGGCCGGGCCTTCGAAGCCGAAGGCGTAGGAGAGCCGGCCGGACATGACGCTGGCGGTGTTCCCGGTGGCGACGTGGCCGCGGACGTCGGCGGTGCCCTGGCGCAGGAGCGTGACGTAGTCCTGGCCGTTGGTGCCGACGAAGACGCCGGTGCGGCTGCCGCGCAGGGTGGTCGCGTCGATCCCGGCGCGCTCGAAGACCTCCCAGGTGGTCTCCAGCAGCAGCCGCTGCTGGGGGTCCATGGCCAGGGCCTCGCGCGGCGAGATCCCGAAGAAGGAGGCGTCGAAGAGGCCGACGCCGTCGAGGAATCCGCCTTCGAGGGTCGCCGAGGCTCCGCGGGCGAGTCCGGCGAGGTCCCAGCCGCGGTCCGCGGGGAATCCGGAGATGGCGTCCCCGCCGCGGATCAGCAGCTGCCAGAGGTCCTCGGGGGACCGGATGCCGCCGGGGAAGCGGCAGTTCATGCCGACCACGACGATCGGGTCGTCGTCGGCCGCCCGGCCGGACGTGGCCGGTACGGCCGGGCCGGATTCGGGGAGGGCCCCCAGGAGTTCGGTGAGCAGGAACCCGGCGAGGGCGCGCGGGGTCGGGTGGTCGTAGACGAGGGTCGCGGGCAGCTTCAGCCCGGTGGTGGCGGTCAGGGCGTTGCGCAGTTCGACGATGGTCAGCGAGTCGAAGCCGAGGTCGCTGAAGGCCTGGTCCGCGCCGATGGCGCCGGTGCCGGAGTGGCCGAGTACCGCGGCCACCTGTCCGCGCAGGAGGTCCAGGACGGCGCCGGGGCGCGCGGCCGGGGAGAGTCCGGCGAGCCGCTGGCGCAGGGCCGGTTCGCGCGGGGTGGCCCCGGGTGTGCCGGCGGGGGTCGTGGCACCGGTCCGGCGCAGTTCGGGGAGGTCGCCGACGAAGGGGTTGGGGCGGAGTGCGGTGAACGCGTCCGCGTAGCGCTCCCAGTCGATGTCGGCGAGGGTCGTGGCGGTGTCCCCGTGTTCGATGGCGTGGCCCATCGCCGTGAGGGCGAGTGCGGGTGCCATGGGGGTGAAGCCGCCCCGGCGGACGCGGTTCTCGACGCCGGATCCGTCGGCGGCCATGCCGGCCTCGGCCCAGGGGCCCCAGCCGAGGGAGGTCGCGGGCAGGCCGTGGCCGCGGCGGTGCTCGGCGAAGGCGTCGAGGAAGGCGTTGGCGGCGGCGTAGTTGCCCTGGCCGGGGGCGCCGAGGGTGCCGGCGACGGAGGAGAAGAGGACGAAGGCGGTGAGGCCGTGGTCCCGGGTCGCCTCGTGCAGGTTGAGGGTGGCGGTGACCTTGGCGCGCAGGACGGCGGTGAACTTCTCGGGGGTGAGGGCGTCCACGGTGCCGTCGTCGACGGTGCCGGCGGTGTGGAACACCGCGGTGAGCGGGTGTTCCCCGGGGATCGCGGCGAGTACGGCGGTGAGCGCGTCCCGGTCGGCGGTGTCGCAGGCGGCCAGGGTGACGCGGCTGCCGAGCGCGGTGAGTTCGGCGCTCAGTTCCGTGGCGCCGGGCGCGTCGGCGCCGCGGCGGCTGACGAGCAGCAGGTGCCGGGCGCCGCGTGCGGCGAGCCAGCGGGCGACGCTGCCGCCCAGGGCTCCGGTGCCGCCGGTGACGAGCACGGTGCCGGTGGGCCGGAACCCACCGGGCGCGGGGGCGTCCCCGACGGGGTGGTGGGCCAGCCGCCGGGCGAACGTCGCGGTGGCGCGTACGGCGACCTGGTCCTCGTCGGCGCCGCCCGTGAGGACGGCGGCCAGTCGGCGCAGGGTGGTGTCGGCGAGCTCGTCGGGGAGGTCGACGAGGCCGCCCCAGCGCTCGGGGTGTTCCAGGGCGACCACCCGGCCGAGGCCCCAGACGGCTGCCTGGGCGGGGCGGGCGAGCTGCTCGGAGCGGCCGACCGCCACGGCGCCGCGCGTGACGCACCACAGGGGTGCCTCGACGGCGGCGTCGCCCAGCGCCTGGACGGCGGTCGCCGTCAGCAGCAGGCCGGTGGGCACGTCGGAGGCGTCCCGCCCGTCCTCGTCGTCCACGGCCAGCAGGGACAGCACACCCGTGAACTCGACTCCCTCTGCGGTCAGTTCGCGCAGGCGGTCGGCCAGGGCCGCACGCTGCGGGGTGGCGACCTCGACCCGGACGGTGTCGGTGGCGAGGGCGCCGACGGCCGCGTCGAGCCACGCCGGGTCGGCGGCGCCGGCCGGTGCGAGCACCAGCCAGGTGCCGGCCGGGCGTGCGGTGCCGGGTGCGGAGGCTCCGGTCAGGGGCTTCCACGTGGCCCGGTAGCGCCAGCTGTCGACGGTGGAGCGTTCGCGGCGCTTGCGGCGCCAGGACGACAGGGCGGGCACGACGGCGGTGAGGGTGGCGTCGTCCAGTTGCAGGGAGGAGCTCAGGGAGGGGATGTCCGCGCGCTCGACCGCCGACCAGAACTCGGTGTCCGCGTCGTCGGCGGGGCCCGCCGGAGCGGTGGCCGGGGCCGCGGGGTCGAGCCAGAAGCGCTCGCGCTGGAAGGCGTAGGTGGGCAGGTCGGTCCGGCGGGCGCCGGCACCGGCGAACACGGCGTCCCAGTCGACCCCTGTGCCGCGGACGTGGAGCCGGGCGAGGGCCGTGGTGAGCGCGGGGGCCTCGGGGCGGTCGCGGCGCAGGGCCGGGATCGCCTCGACGGGGGTGTCCTCGCCCGCGGTGCCGCGGACCGCGCCGCTGAGCACCCCGTCGGGGCCGAGCTCCAGGAAGGTGGTCACGCCCTGCCCGGTGAGCTCGCGTACGGCGTCGGCGAAGCGGACGGTGGCGCGGACCTGGCCGGTCCAGTATTCCGGTGAGCGGAGCTCTTCGGCGGTGACGAGCGTGCCGGTGACGGTGGACACGAACGGCAGCGCGGGCGCGCCGTAGGTGATGCCGGCGGCGACGCGGGCGAAGTCCTCCAGCATCGCGTCCATGTGCGGCGAGTGGAAGGCGTGGCTGACGCGCAGCCGCTTGGTGCGGCGGCCGCGCTCCTCGAAGCCGGCCGCGAGGGCGAGCACCGCGTCCTCGTCGCCCGCGACGACCAGGGACGCGGGGGTGTTGAGCGCGGCGACGGAGACGCGCCCGTCGTACGCGTCGAGCAGGGGAAGCACCTCGTCCTCGGTGGCCTCGACGGAGACCATGGCGCCGCCCGCGGGCAGGGCGGCCATCAGCCGGCCGCGTGCCGCGACGAGGGTGCAGGCGTCCTCCAGGGAGAGGACTCCGGCCGCGTGCGCGGCGGCGAACTCGCCGATGGAGTGCCCGGCGACGTAGTCGGGGCGCAGGCCCCAGGACTCGGCGAGCCGGAACAGGGCCACTTCGAGGGCGAAGAGGGCCGGCTGGGTGTAGCCGGTGTCGTCGAGCAGCGCGGCCTCGGGGGTGCCCGGGGCGGCGAAGAGGATCTCCCGCAGCGGGCGGTCGAGTTCCAGGTCGAAGCGGGCCAGTACGGCGTCGAGGGCCTCGGCGTAGACGGGGTGGCGGTCGTAGAGCTCGCGTCCCATACCCGGGCGCTGGCTGCCCTGGCCGGTGAAGAGGAAGGCCAGGCGGCCGTGGTCCCGGTCGCCGGTGAGCAGGCCGCCGTCGGGGGTGCCGTCGCGCAGGGCGGTCAGGGCGTGGACGAGCGTGACGTGGTCGTCGGTGACGACGGCCGCGCGCTGCTCCAGGGCGGCCCGGGAGGTGGCGAGGGAGAAGGCGAGGTCGGTGAGCGGGGTGCCGGGCCGGTCGGTGAGGTGGGACAGGAGCCGGCCGGCCTGGGCGCGCAGGCCCGCTTCCGTGCGCCCGGACAGGATCAGGGGGACGGCGGTGGGGTCGGCCGGGGCGGCCGCAGTGGTGGTGTCCTCTTCGGGTGTCTCTTCCGGCGCCTGTTCGAGGATGGTGTGGGCGTTGGTGCCGCTGAGGCCGAAGGAGGAGACGCCCGCGCGGCGCGGGTGTCCGGTGCTCGGCCAGGCCAGCGGCTCGGTGAGCAGCCGGACGGCTCCGGCGTCCCAGTCGACGTGCGAGGAGGGCCGGTCGACGTGCAGGGTGTGCGGGGCGGTTCCGTGACGCAGGGCCATGACCATCTTGATGACACTGGCGACGCCGGAGGCCATCTGCGTGTGGCCGATGTTGGACTTCACGGAGCCGAGGAGCAGCGGGTGTTCGGGGTCGCGGCCCTGGCCGTACGTGGCGAGCAGGGCCTGGGCCTCGATGGGGTCGCCCAGGGCGGTGCCGGTGCCGTGGCCGTCGACGACGTCGACCTCGGTGGCGGCGACGCCGGCGTCGGCGAGTGCCTGGCGGATGACCCGCTGCTGGGAGGGGCCGTTGGGCGCGGTCAGGCCGTTGGAGGCGCCGTCCTGGTTGACGGCGGAGCCCCGGATGACGGCCAGGACCTCGTGCCCGTTGCGCCGGGCGTCGGAGAGGCGTTCGACGAGGACGAGACCGACGCCTTCGGCCAGGCTCATGCCGTCGGCCTGGTCGGAGTAGGCCTTGCAGCGGCCGTCGGCGGCCATCGCCCGCTGCCGGCTGAAGCCGATGAAGGCGCCCGGCGTGGACATGATGCTGACGCCGCCCGCGAGGGCCAGCGAGCTCTCGCCGTTGCGCAGCGACTGGCAGGCCAGGTGCAGGGCGACGAGCGAGGAGGAGCAGGCGGTGTCGAGCGTGACGGCCGGGCCCTCGAAGCCGTAGGTGTAGGACAGACGGCCGGACAGGACGCTGGCGATGGTGCCGGTGATCAGGTGTCCCTCGGCGCCCTCGGGGCCGGTGCTGCCCGCGGCGTAGTGCTGGTAGCTGGCGCCGATGAAGGTGCCGGTGCTGCTGCCGCGCAGGGTGGCGGGGTCGATTCCGGCGCGTTCCATGGCCTCCCAGGAGGTCTCCAGCAGCAGGCGCTGCTGGGGGTCCATGGCGAGGGCCTCGCGCGGCGAGATGCCGAAGAAGGAGGCGTCGAAGTCGGCGGCGTCGTGGAGGAACCCGCCGCGGGTCGAGTAGGTGTGGCCCGGCCGGTCGGGGTCGGGGTCGTAGAGGCCGTCGGTGTCCCAGCCGCGGTCGGTGGGGAACTCGCCGGTGGCGTCGCCGCCTTCGGTGATGAGCTTCCACAGCTCCTCGGGGGAGCCGACGCCGCCGGGGTAGCGGCAGCTCATGCCGATGATGGCGAGGGGTTCGTCGGCGGCGGGGGCGGTGGTGGTGCGGGTGGCTCCGGCGTCCCCGGTGCGGGTGCCCGCGAGGGCGTCGCGCAGGAAGGCGACGAGTGCGAGCGGGTTGGGGTGGTCGAAGACCATGGTGCTCGGCAGGGCGAGGCCGGTGACGGCGGCGATGCGGTTGCGCAGGTCGACGGCGGTGAGCGAGTCGAAGCCGACGTCGCGGAAGGCCCGCTGCTCGGACAGCACGTCGGGTGAGGCGTGGCCCAGCGCGGTGGCCGCCTCGCCCCGGACGAGGTCCAGCAGGAGGCGGTCCTGTTCGGCGGCGGTCAGGCCGAGGAGCCGGGCGGCGAACTCGCCGCCGGAGGCCGGGGCCTGGTCCCGGTCCTCCTCCAGGCGCTGGGCCTCGGGCACGTCCTCGAAGAGCGCGGTGGGCCGGGCGGAGGTGAAGACGGGGTGGTAGCGCTCCCAGTCCACGTCGGCGATGGCGAGGACCGTCTCGCCGTCGTCGAGTGCCTGCCGCAGCCCGGTGAGGGCCAGTTGGGGCTCCATGAAGACGAGTCCGCTGCGGCGGATCTGCCCGGGGTCGACGCGGCCGAGCTTCATGTCGTCGGCCCAGATGCCCCAGGAGACGGCGGTGGCGTGGGCCCCGCGGGCACGGCGGTGCTCGGCGAGGGCGTTGAGGTAGGCGTTGCCGGCGACGTAGGCGGCGTGCGCGCCGCTGCCCCACATGCCGGCGGTGGAGGAGTACAGGACGAAGGCGTCGAGCTCGTCGTCGTCGAGGAGTTCGTCGAGGTGGCGGGCGCCGGTGACCTTCGCGTCCATGACCCGCGCGAAGTCGTCGAGGGTCGTCTCGGCGAGCGGTGCGAGCTCGATGTTCACGGCGGTGTGCACGACCGTGCGGACGGTGCGTCCTTCGGCCTTGAGCGCGTCGAGCATGCCGGCGACCGCGTCGCGGTCGGTCAGGTCGCAGGCGACGGCGGTGGCTTCGCAGCCGAGCTCGGCCAGTTCCCGCAGGAGGTCCGCCGCGCCGGGCGCGGCCGGGCCGCGGCGGCTGGTGAGCACGATGTGCTCGGCGCCCTGGCCGGCCAGCCAGCGGGCCAGGTGGGGTGCGAGGGTGCCGGTGCCGCCGGTGACGAGGGTGGTGCCGCGGGGCGTCCAGGGGGTGGCCGGGGCGGGGTCCGCGGGGGTGGCGCGCACGACGCGGCGGGCGAGGACGCCCGAGGCGCGTACGGCGAGCTGGTCCTCGCCGGTGCGGCCGGTGAGGACGGCGGCCAGTCGTTCGCCGGCCCGCCGGTCGAGTTGTTCGGGCAGGTCGACCAAGCCGCCCCAGCGCTGCGGGTGTTCGAGGGCGGCCGTCCAGCCGAGGCCGAGGATCTGGGCCTGGGCCGGGCGGGTCAGCCGGTCGGCGCGGCCGGTGGAGACGGCACCGCGGGTCAGGCACCACAGGGGTGCCTCGATCCCGGCGTCGCCGAGCGCCTGGACGAGCGAGACGGTCAGGGCGAGCCCGGAGGTGAGCGCCGGGTGGTCCGTGTCCGGGTCCTCGGCGCCGGCCAGCAGGGACACCACGCCCGTGAGGTCCGCGGCGTCGTCGAGCCCGGACAGGCGCGCGGCCAGGGCCGCGCGGTCGGCGCGGGTGCCGTCCAGGACGAGGGTGCGCGGGTCCGCGCCGTGGGCGGCGAGGGTCTCCGTGAGCTCGTCGGTGGCGACGCCCTCGGCGGTGACGACCAGCCAGGTGCCGGTCAGGGTCGCCTGGGGCAGGCCCGTGAGCGGCTTCCAGGTGGCGCGGTAGCGCCAGGAGTCCACGGTCGACAGGTCGCGGCGGTGCTTGCGCCAGTGCGACAGGGCCGGGAGCACCGGGGCCAGCTGGGCGCGGTCGAGGCGCAGGCTGGAGGCGAGGGAGTCGACGTCCTCGTCCTCGACCGCCGTCCAGAACTCGGCGTCGGCCGGGGCCTCCTCGTGTGTCCTGCGCGGCTTGGCCGGGATGGCCCACAGGTGTTCGCGCTGGAAGGCGTACGTCGGCAGGGGCACGCGGTGGGCGCCGGTGCCGTCGAGGACGCGGGACCAGTCGGCGGTGGCGCCCCGGACGAACGCCTCGGCCAGGGAGGTCAGGAAGCGGTCGGTGCCGCCGGTGTCGCGCCGGAGCGTGCCGAGCACGACCGCCGGGCGGCCGGCGTCCTCGGCCGTCTCCTGGACGGCCATGGACAGCACCGGGTGGGAGCTGACCTCGATGAAGAAGCGGTGCCCCTGGGCGAGGAGCTCCCGCATGGCGGGCTCGAAACGGACGGTCCCGCGGAGGTTGGTGTACCAGTAGTCGGCGTCCGTGCCGGTGGTGTCGTCCAGCCAGTCGCCGGTGACGGTGGAGAAGAAGGGCACCTGCGCGGGGCGGGGGCGGACGGGGGCGAGGACCGTACGCAGTTCGTCGCGCAGCAGCTCGACCTGCGCGGAGTGCGAGGCGTAGTCCACGGCGACGCGCTTGGCACGGACGTCCTCGGCGGCCAGCTCGGCCTGCAGGGCGTCCAGCGGGCCGGGGGCGCCGGAGACGACGACGGACCGGGGTCCGTTGACGGCGGCGACGGACAGGCCCTCGTAGGCGCGAAGGCGCCGCTCGACGTCGGCCACGGGCAGCGGGACCGACATCATGCCGCCGGATCCGGCCAGTACGCGGCCGATGGCCTGGCTGCGCAGCGCCACCACGCGGGCGGCGTCCTCCAGTGACAGGACGCCGGCGACGGCGGCCGCGGCGATCTCGCCCTGCGAGTGGCCGGCGACGGCGTCGGGGGTGACGCCGTGGGCACGCCACATCTCGGCCAGGGAGACCATGACGGCCCACGAGGCGGGCTGGACGACGTCGACGCGGTCCAGGGTGGGCGCGCCCTCGGCCTGGCGGATGACGTCGAGCAGCGACCAGTCGACGAACGCGGACAGGGCCGTGGCGCACTCGGCCAGGCGCTCGGCGAAGACCGGTGACTCCTCCAGCAGCCGGGCACCCATGCCGGCCCACTGGGAGCCCTGGCCGGGGAAGACGAACACGGTCTTGCCGTCGGTGTCGGCGACACCCTGGACGACGCCGGGGAGCGAGCGTCCTTCGTCGAGGGCGCCGAGGGCGGCCCTCGCCTCGTCGCCGCCGGTGCCGACGACGACGGCGCGGTGTTCGAAGAGCGTGCGGGAGGTCAGCAGGGAATGGCCGACGTCGAGGGCGGCCACGGACGTGCCGTCGAGGTGGGCGGCGAGCTGGGCCGCCTGGGCGCGCAGGGCTCCGGGGGTCCGGGCGGACAGCACCCAGGGGATGACGCCGCCGGCCGGGGGCACCGTCGCGGTCTCCGGCGCGGGGGCCGACTCCTGCGGCCGGGGCGCCTCTTCGAGGACCGTGTGGGCGTTGGTTCCGCTGATGCCGAAGGAGGAGACCGCGCAGCGGCGCGGGCGCTCGCCCTCGGGCCAGTCGGCCCCGTCGGTCAGCAGGGAGACCGTGCCGGACGTCCAGTCGACGTGCGTGGAGGGCGCGTCCGCGTGCAGGGTGCGGGGCAGTTGGCCGTGGCGCAGGGCCATGACCATCTTGATGATGCCGGCGACTCCGGCCGCCGACTGGGTGTGGCCGATGTTGGACTTCACGGAGCCCAGCAGCAGCGGCTGCGCGGTGTCACGGTCGCGGCCGTAGGCGGCGAGCAGGGCCTGGGCCTCGATGGGGTCACCGAGGGCGGTGCCGGTGCCGTGGGCCTCGACGGCGTCGATGTCGCCGGGGGCGAGCCCGGCGTTGGCGAGGGCCTGGCGGATGACGCGCTGCTGGGACGGGCCGTTGGGCGCGGACAGGCCGTTGGAGGCGCCGTCCTGGTTGATGGCCGAGCCCCGCACGACGGCGAGGACCTCGTGCCCGTTGCGGCGGGCGTCGCAGAGCCGCTCCAGGACGAGGATGCCGACGCCTTCGGCGAGCGTCATGCCGTCGGCGCCGTCGGAGAACGCCTTGCAGCGGCCGTCGCCCGCGAGGGCCCGCTGCCGGCTGAAGGCGACGAACGGGTTCGGGTTGGTCATCACGGTCGCGCCGCCGGCCAGGGCCAGGGAGCTCTCGCCGTTGCGCAGCGACTGGCAGGCCAGGTGCAGGGCGACCAGGGACGAGGAGCAGGCCGTGTCGACGGTGACCGCCGGGCCTTCCAGCCCGAAGAGGTAGGAGAGCCGTCCGGAGAGCACGCTCGGGCTGGTGCCGGTCACCAGATGGCCGGCGGAGCCGTCGTCGACGCCGAACCCGTACTCCTGATAGGTGGAGCCGATGAAGGCCCCGGTCGGGCTGCCGTGGAGGCCGGTGGGGTCGATGCCGGCCTGCTCGAACGCCTCCCAGGTGGTCTCCAGCAGCAGCCGCTGCTGGGGGTCCATGGAGACCGCCTCGCGCGGCGAGATGCCGAAGAAGGCGGCGTCGAACTCGCCCGCGTCGTGCAGGAAGCCGCCCTGGGTGGAGTACGTCGTGCCGGGGTTGTCGGGGTCGGGGTGGTAGAGGCCGGTGTCCCAGCCGCGGTTGACGGGGAAGTCGGTGATGGCGTCGGTGCCTTCGGAGACGAGCTCCCAGAACTGCTGCGGGGAGCGGACGCCGCCGGGGAAGCGGCAGCTCATGCCGACGATGGCGATGGGCTCGTCGAGGCTCGCCGCGGGCACGGCCGCGGGGACCGCCACCGCGCCCTCCGCGCCGAGGAGTTCGGCGCGCAGGTGACGGGCGAGGGCGGCCGGGGTCGGGTAGTCGAACACCAGGGTGGCAGGCAGGGACAGGCCGGTGAGCGCGGCCAGCCGCTTGCGCAGCTCGACGGCGGTCAGCGAGTCGAAGCCCGCCTCGCGGAACGCGCGCCGCTCCGTGACGCCCTCGGCGGAGTCGTGGCCGAGCACCACGGCCGCCTCGGTGCGCACCAGGTCGGTCAGCAGCCGCTCCTGGCCGGCCTCGTCGAGGCCCCGCAGCCGCGCGGCGAACTCCGGCGCGGCGCTCTCGCCTTCGGCGTGCGCGAGGGCCTGGACGTCGGTCAGCTCGTCGAAGAGGACGCTGGGGCGCGTGGAGGTGAAGACGGGGTGGTAGCGCTCCCAGTCGATGTCGGCGACCGTGACGGTGACGTCGTCCTGGACGACCGCGCGCCGCAGTTCGGCGATGGCCGCGGCGGGGGCGAGCAGGCGCAGCCCGCGCTTGAGGAGCTGGTCGGCGAAGCCCTCGTGGGTGGCCATGCCGGCCTCGGCCCAGGGGCCCCAGGCCACGGAGGTCGCGGCCAGGCCGCGGGCGCGCCGGTGTTCGGCGAGGGCGTCGAGGTAGGCGTTGGCGGCGCCGTAGGCGCTCTGTCCCGCGCTGCCCCAGACTCCGGCGATCGAGGAGACCAGGACGAAGAAGTCGAGGTCGTGGCCGTCGAGGAGGGCGTCCAGGTGGGCGGCGCCGAGCAGCTTCGCGGCCATCGTCGCCGCGGCGTCGTCGAGGGGGGTCTCCGCGAGGGGGGCCGCCTGGCCGACGCCGGCCGCGTGCACGACACCGGTCAGCGGGTGCTCGTCGGGTACGGAGGCCAGCAGCGCGGCGAGCGCGTCGCGGTCGGCGGTGTCGCAGGCCGCGATGGTGACGCGGGCGCCCAGGTCCGCGAGTTCGGCGGCCAGTTCGCCGGCGCCGGGGGCGTCGGGGCCGCGGCGGCTGGTGAGCAGGAGGTGCTCGGCGCCGCTGCGGGCGAGCCAGCGGGCGACCTCGGCGCCGAGCGCCCCGGTGCCGCCGGTGACGAGCACGGTGCCGCGGGCGGTGAAGGCGTCGGCCGGGGGCAGTTCGGCGAGCGGGTGGCGCACGAGGCGCCGGCCGTACGCGCCGGCCGTGCGGATCGCGAGCTGGTCCTCGCCGCTGCGCGCGGCGAGGGCGCTCACGAGGTGCTGGGTGGCGGGCGCGTCGAGGACGGCCGGCAGGTCGATCAGGCCCCGCCACAGCTGCGGGTGCTCCAGGGCGGCGACGCGGCCCAGGCCCCAGACCGCCGCCTGGAGGGGGTCGGTGAGCGGGTCGGCGGGGCCGGTGGAGACCGCGCCCCGGGTCAGGGACCAGAGGGGGGCGCCGGATCCGGTGTCGGCGAGTGCCTGGATCAGGACGAGGGTGAGGGCGAGTCCGGCCGGCGGCTCGGCCCCGAGCGGCCGGGCGGCCCGGTCCGCGCTGTCGGCCAGCGGGAGGAGGGACAGGACACCGGAGAAGGTCCGTTCCTCGCCGCGGGCGGCGGTGAGCCGGGCGGCGAGCCCGGCGCGGTCGGGGCGGTGTTCCAGGACGAGGGTCTCGAACTGGGCGCCGTGGCCGCGCAGCGCGTCCAGGACCTCGTCGCCGTCGGTCCCCTCGGCGGTGACGACCAGCCAGGTGCCGTCGAGGACGGGTGCGGCGGAGGCCCGGACGGGCCGCCAGGCGATCTGGTAGCGGGTGGAGTCCAGCAGCGCCTTCTCCTGCCGGAGCTGGCGCCAGGACGACAGGGCGGGCAGCAGCGCGTAGAGGGAGGCGTGCTGCTCGTCGCGCAGGCCCAGCAGGCCGGCGAGGCCCGCGGCGTCGCCGCGTTCGACGGCGCTCCACAGCTCGGCGTCCGCGGGGTCGGCGGCGGCCTGCGGCGCGTGGACCGCCGGGGCGGTCTCGGGCCAGTAGCGCTCGTGCTGGAAGGCGTACGTGGGCAGTTCCACGGTGCGCGCCCCGGTGCCGGCGAAGTACGCCGGCCAGTCGACGGCCGTGCCGTGGACGTGCAGGCGGGCGAGCGCGGTGGCCGCGCAGCGCTCCTCGCCGCGCCCGGTGCGCAGCATCGGGACGATGTGCGCGTCCGCGTCGTCGCCGAGGGCGTCCTGGGCGGCGGCCGACAGCACGCTGTCGGGGCCGAGTTCGAGGAAGGTGCCGGCACCGCATTCGTGCGCGGCGCGCATGGTGTCGGCGAAGCGGACGGCGCCGCGGGCGTGCGCGACCCAGTAGTCGGCGGAGCGCAGCTCGTCGTCGGTGGCGGGGCGCCCGGTCAGGCCGGAGACGACGGTCACGTCCGGCGCGTGGTAGGTGAGCCCGGCGGCGACCTCGCGCAGCCCGTCGAGCGCGGGCTCCATGAGCGGCGAGTGGAAGGCGTGGCTGACCTCAAGGCGCTTGGTCTTGCGGCCCTGGGCGGTGAAGTGGGCGGCGATCTCCTCGACGGCGGCCAGGTCACCGGCGACCACGACGCTGCGGGGGCCGTTGACGGCGGCGATGGAGACCTCGTGCTCGCGCCCGGCGAGCAGCGGCGCGAGTTCGTCCTCGGCGGCCTGGAGCGAGATCATCGCGCCGCCGGCGGGCAGCTCCTGCATCAGCCGTCCCCGCGCGGTCACCAGGCGGGCCGCGTCGGTCAGCGAGAGGACGCCCGCGACGTGCGCGGCGGTGATCTCTCCGATGGAGTGGCCGAGCAGCACGTCGGGGCGGATGCCCCAGGTGCGCAGCAGGCGGTGGAGCGCGACGCCGATGGCGAACAGCGCGGGCTGGGTCCACTCGGTGCGGCCCAGCAGCTCCGCCTCGGGGGTGCCCTCCTCCGCGAACAGGACGTCCTTGAGGGGGCGGTCCAGGTGCGGGTCGAGGGCGGCGGTCACCTCGTCGACGGCCCGGGCGAACGCGGGGAAGCGGGCGGCGAGTTCACGGCCGGCGCCGGGGCGCTGGCTGCCCTGCCCGGAGAACACCACGGCCAGCTTGCCGGCGCCGCCGACCTCGCCCTCGGTCAGGGCGGCGTCGGGCCGGTCGGCGGCCAGCGCGGCGAGCGCGCGCAGCAGTTCGTCGCGGTCGCCGGTGACGACGGCCCGCTGGTCGAAGGCCGAGCGGGTGGTGGCGAGGGACAGGCCGACGTCGGCCGGGTCGTACGCCGGGCGGTCGTCGAGGAAGGACCGCAGGCGGGCCGCCTGGTCCCGGAGCGCCGCCCGGCTCCTGCCGGAGAGGATCCACGGTGCGACGGCGGGCACGAGCGGCGGCTGTCCGGGCTCGTCGCGCGGGGCGGGGGCGGCCGGGGGCTCCTCCAGCACGATGTGGGCGTTCGTGCCGCTGAAGCCGAAGGAGGAGACTCCGGCGCGGCGCGGCCGGCCCGTCTGCGGCCAGGGGGTCTCCTCGGTGAGCAGCCGTACGGCTCCGGCGTCCCACTCGACGTGCGAGGACGGCTCGTCGGCGTGCAGGGTGCGGGGCAGCACGCCACGGTCCATGGCCATGATCATCTTGATGATGCCGGCGACGCCGGCCGCCGCCTGGGTGTGGCCGATGTTGGACTTCACGGAGCCCAGCAGCAGCGGTCGTGCCGGGTCGCGGTCCTGTCCGTAGGTGGCGAGCAGGGCCTGGGCCTCGATGGGGTCGCCGAGCGTGGTGCCGGTGCCGTGCGCCTCCACCGCGTCGACGTCCGCGACGGACAGGCCGGCGCCGGCCAGCGCCTGGCGGATCACCCGCTGCTGCGACGGGCCGTTGGGGGCGGTCAGGCCGTTGGACGCGCCGTCCTGGTTGACGGCGGAGCCCCGTACGACGGCCAGGATCCGGTGCCCGTTGCGCTGGGCGTCGGAGAGCCGTTCGAGGACGAGCACGCCCACGCCCTCGGCCCAGCCGACGCCGTCGGCGCTGTCGGAGAAGGCCTTGCAGCGCCCGTCGGGCGACAGGCCGCGCTGCCGGGAGAACTCGATGAGGGCGCCCGGCGTGGACATCACGGTGACGCCGCCGGCCAGGGCGAGCGAGCACTCCCCCGCGCGCAGCGCCTGCATCGCCCAGTGCATGGCGACGAGCGAGGACGAGCACGCCGTGTCGACGGTGACGGCGGGGCCCTCCAGCCCGAGGGTGTAGGACACGCGGCCGGAGGCGACGCTCGGCGAGGTGCCGCTGCCCTGGTGGCCCTCGAACTGGCCACCGGCGAGCGTCGCGGCGTAGTCGTTGTACATGACGCCGGCGAACACGCCGGTGCGGCTGCCCCGCAGGGACACCGGGTCGATGCCGGCGCGCTCGACGGCCTCCCAGGACGCCTCCAGCAGCAGTCGCTGCTGCGAGTCGGTGGCCAGCGCCTCGCGGGGGCTCATGCCGAAGAAGGCGGGGTCGAACTCGGGCGCCTCGTGCAGGAATCCGCCGAAGCGGGTGTACGAGGTGCCGAGGTGGTCCGGGTCCGGGTCGTAGAGGGCGTCCAGGTCCCAGCCGCGGTCGGTGGGCAGGCCCGAGACGGCGTCGGTGCCCTCGCTGACGAGTCGCCACAGGTCCTCGGGCGAGGCGACGCCGCCCGGGTAGCGGCAGCTCATGCCGACGACGACGATGGGATCCTGGTCGCCGGCGGCGCGGGGGGCGGCCGCCGTGGTGGCGGCTTCGGAGCCCATGAGCTCGCCGAGGACGTGCGCGGCGAGCGCGGCGACGGTCGGGTAGTCGAAGATCGCCGTGGCCGCGGTGCGCAGACCGGTGGCCGTACGCAGCCGGTTGCGCAGTTCCACGGCGGTGAGCGAGTCGAAGCCCAGCTCCCTGAACGGGCGCTCCGCGTCGATCTCGGCGGCGCCGGAGTGGCCGAGCACGGCGGCCACCTGCCCGGCCACGAGGTCGCGCACCACCTCGTCGCGGTCGGCCTCCTCCAGCCGGGACAGCTGCTGGACGAGGCTCACGGCCGTCTCCGAGCCGGAGACCACCGAGCGGCGGACGGGGGTGCGGACGAGGCCGCGCATCAGCGCCGGCACCTCGCCCCGGACCCGCAGGACGGACAGGTCGAGCCTGACCGGCAGCAGGACGGCGGCCGCCGTGGCGGTCGCGGCGTCGAAGAGCGCGACGCCCTGTTCCTCGGTGAGCGCGGGCGTGCCCATGCGGGCCAGGCGCTGGAGGTCGCCGTCGGTCAGCCCGCCGGTCATGCCGCCGGTGGGCGCCCACGGGCCCCAGGCCAGGGAGAGCCCCGGCAGCCCTTCGGCGCGGCGCAGTTGGGCGACGGCGTCGATGAAGGCGTTCGCGGCGGCGTAGTTCCCCTGGCCCGGCGTGCCCACGGTGCCGGCGAGGGAGGAGAAGACGACGAAGGCGGCCAGGTCGAGCCCACGGGTGGCCTCGTGCAGGTGCCACACCGCGTCGGCCTTGGGCCGCAGGACGGCGCTGATCCGCTCGGGGGTCAGCGACTCGATGACACCGTCGTCGAGCGTGCCGGCGCTGTGCACGACGGCGGTGACGGGGTGCTCGGCGGGCACGTCGGCCAGCAGCCGCTCCACGGCGGCGCGGTCGGCGAGGTCACAGGCCGCCACGGCGACCTGCGCGCCGTGCCCGGTCAGTTCGGCGACGAGCTCGTCGGCGCCCTCGGCGGCGGCGCCCCGGCGGCTGACGAGCAGCAGGTGCCGTACGCCGCGCTCGGCGACCAGGTGCCGGGCCAGTACGCGGCCCAGGCCGCCGGTGGCGCCGGTGAGCAGCACGGTGCCTTCGGGGTTCCACCGCGTGTCGCTCTCCGGCGCCTGGGCGCGGGAGAGACGGGCACCGAGCACGGCGCCGCCGCGGAGGGCGGTCTGCGGCTCGTCCGCGGCCAGGGCCCGGGCGAGCTGCGGCGCGGAGAAGCCGGAGGGGTCGGCAGGGTCAGTGGGGCCAGAGGGGTCGAGGTCCACCAGGCCGAAGCGGCCCGGGTGTTCGGCCTGCGCGGCACGCACCAGGCCCCAGACGGCGGCGGCCGCCGGGTCCGGCGCCTGACCGCCGTCGGTGGTGACCGCGCCGCGGGTGACGAAGACCAGCCGCGAGCCGGCGCACCGCTCGCTCTCCACCCAGCTCCGCAGCTGGTCCAGGACGTGGGCGGTGAGGGCGTGCGCGGAGGCGACGGGTCCGTCATCGGTGGTGCCGGCGACGGGGGCGAGCACGACGTCCGGGATCTCGGCGGCGTCCGGGCCGGGCAGGGCGACGACCGTGCGGTCCGGCGAGGCCAGTGCCCCGGCGAGACCGAAGAGGTCCGGGCCGAGGACGCCCACCGCGGCGGGCTCCGCCACGGCGGACTCCGGCAGCGGGGTCCAGCGCAGCTCGAACAAGGCGTCGCGCACGAGGGAAGCGGCGGCGGTCAGTTGCTCGTCCGGCATCGTGCGCAGGACGAGCGAGCCGACGGAGGCCACCGGGGCGCCCGTGGTGTCGGCGACGGCGATCGCCACGGCGTCGTCGTCGGCCCGGGTCAGCCGCACCCGGACCGTCGTCGCCCCGCTCGCGTGCAGGGTCACGTCCTGCCACGAGAAGGGCAGGCCACCGTGGCCCTGCTCGCCGAGGCCGGCGAAGGCCGAGGCGTGCAGCGCGGCGTCCAGCAGCGCCGGGTGGATACCGAAGGAGCCGGTGGACGACACGGCGTCCGAGGCGCCCGTCTCCGGCAGCGTCACCTCGGCGTAGACGTCGTCGCCGCTGCGCCAGGCGGCGCGCAGGCCGCGGAACAGGGGGCCGTACGCGAACCCGCCGTCCGCGATGCGGTCGTAGAAGCCTTCGAGGTCGAGCGGCTGGGCGCCGGCCGGGGGCCAGACGGTGGCGTCGAAGGCGGCGCGCTGCTCACCGGCGACGAGGGTGCCGGCGGCGTGCTGCGTCCAGGGGAGTTCCTCGGGCCCGTCGGGGCGGGAGTGGATGCTCAGGGCGCGGCGGCCGGACTCGTCCGGGCTGCCGGCCCACACCTGCACCTGGACGCCGCCCTCCGCGGGCAGGACCAGGGGTGCGGCCAGGGTGAGCTCCTCGACGCGGCCGCAGCCGGTCTCGTCACCCGCCCGTACGGCGAGCTCCAGGAAGGCGGTGCCCGGGAGCAGCACCGTGCCGCGCACCGCGTGGTCGGCCAGCCAGGGGTGGGTGCGCAGCGACAGGCGGCCGGTCAGCAGCAGGCCGTCGGAGTTGGCGACCGACACGGCCGCCGCGAGCAGCGGGTGGCGGGCGGCGCCCAGGCCGGCGGCGCGGACGTCGGCGCCCTGCGCGGGCAGTCCCTTGGGCCAGTAGCGGCGGCGCTGGAAGGCGTAGGTGGGGAGGTCCGTGCGCCGGGCGCCGGTGCCCGCGAACCAGGGCTCCCACTGGACGGCCACGCCCCGGACGTGCAGGCCCGCCAGCGCGGTGGTGAGCGTCTCGGCCTCGGGGCGGCCCGGGCGCAGCACGGCGAGCGTGGCGGGTACGGTCCCGGAGGTGTCGTCGGCGGTGGCGTCGAGGCAGGCCCGGGCCATGGCGGACAGGACGCCGTCGGGGCCCAGTTCGAGGAAGGTGCCGGCGCCGTGGCCGCTGAGCCAGGCCACGGTGTCGGCGAACCGGACCGCGTGACGGGCGTGGTCCACCCAGTAGTCGGGGGAGGTCAGCTGCTCGACCGTGGCGAGTGTGCCCGTCAGGCCGGAGACGACCGGGACGACGGGCGCCTGCGGCGCGAGGCCGGAGACGACGGCGCGGAACTCCTCCAGCGCGGGTTCCATGAGCGGGGAGTGGAAGGCGTGCGAGACCTGCAGCCGCTTGGTCCTGCGGCCCAGTGCGGCGAAGTGCGCGGCGACGGCGTCGACTTCGCCCTCCTCGCCGGCCACGACGAGGGCGGCGGGTCCGTTGACCGCCGCGATCGAGACGCGGTCCTGCCGGTCCTGGAGCAGGGGAAGGACCTCGTCCTCCGTCGCTTCCAGCGAGACCATGACGCCGCCCGCGGGCAGCGCCTGCATGAGCCGGCCGCGGGCGAGCACCAGGGCGGCGGCGTCGGCCGCCGAGAAGACCCCTGCCACGTGCGCGGCGGCGATCTCGCCGATGGAGTGCCCGGCGAGGAAGTCCGGCTTGACGCCGAGGGATTCGACCAGCCGGTACAGCGCGACCTCGATCGCGAACAGGGCGGGCTGCGCGTAGCCGGTCTCGTTCAGCAGCGCGGCCTCGGGCGTGCCCTCGGCGGCGAACAGCACGTCCTTCAGGGGGCGTTCGAGCCCCTGGTCGAAGTGGGCGAGGAGCTCGTCGAGCGCGGCGGCGAAGACGGGGAAGCGGGCGTGGAGTTCCCGTCCCATGCCCGGCCGCTGGGAGCCCTGGCCGGCGAAGAGGAAGGCGAGCTTGGCGCGGCCCTGCACGGTGCCGTGGGCCACGCTCGGCGCCGGTTCGCCGCCGGCCAGCGCGGTGAGGGCTTCGAGGGCCCCGTCGCGGTCGGCGGCGGTGAACGCGGCGCGGTGCTCGAAGCCGGAGCGGGTCGTGGCCAGCGAGTAGGCCACGTCCGCGGGCGCGAGGCCGGGACGGGTGGCGAGGAGGTCGAGCAGCCTGGCGGCCTGGGCGCTCAGGGCCTCCCGGGTACGGCCGGAGAGCAGCCACGGGAGAGCGCCGGCGGCGACGGTTTCAACGGATTCGACGGGTCCGACAGGTGCGGCGAGTTCGGCCGGTGCGCCGTCCGCGGCCGTATCCCCCGCTCCCTCCGGCCCGGATTCGGCGGCCTGTTCGGCCGGCGGCTCCTCCAGGATCGTGTGCGCGTTGGTGCCGCTGAGCCCGAACGAGGAGATGCCGACCCGGCGCGGCTGCTCGCCCTGCGGCCACGGGACCTGCTCGGTCAACAGCCGTACGGTCCCCGCCGACCAGTCGACGTGCGAGGACGGCGCGTCGACGTGAAGCGTGCGGGGCAGGGTGCTGTTCCGCATGGCCAGCACCATCTTGATGATGCCGGCCATGCCGGCCGCCGCCTGGGTGTGGCCGAGGTTCGACTTGACGGAGCCCAGCAGCAGCGGGCGGTCCTCGGCGCGGTTGCGGCCGTAGGTCGCGATCAGCGCCTGGGCCTCGACCGGGTCGCCCAGGGTGGTGCCGGTGCCGTGCGCCTCGACGACGTCGACCTCGTCGGCCGAGAGGCGCGCGTTGACCAGCGCCTGCTCGATGACCCGCTGCTGGGAGGGGCCGTTGGGCGCGGTCAGGCCGTTGGAGGCGCCGTCCTGGTTGACGGCGGAGCCTCGGATGACGGCCAGGACCTCGTGCCCGTTGCGCCGGGCCTCCGAGAGCCGTTCCAGGACGAGGACGCCCGCGCCCTCGGCCCAGCCGGTGCCGCTGGCTGCGTCGGCGAAGGAGCGGCAGCGCCCGTCGGCGGCCAGCCCGCCCTGGCGGCTGAACTCCACGAACGTCGTGGGTGCGGACATCACCGTGACGCCCGCGGCCAGCGCCAGGGAGCACTCGCCCTGGCGCAGGGAGTGGGCGGCCAGGTGCAGGGCCACCAGGGACGACGAGCAGGCGGTGTCCACCGTCACCGCCGGGCCCACGGCCCCGAAGAAGTAGGAGAGCCGGCCCGAAAGGACGCTGGTGGCACCGCCCGTCAGGACGAAGCCCTGGGCGTCGTCCTCCGGGCCCACCCGGTACTCCTGGGGCATGGCCCCGACGAACACACCCGTCTTGGTGCCCCGGACCGCGGCCGGGTCGATGCCGGCCCGCTCGAACGCCTCCCAGGAGGACTCCAGCAGCACCCGCTGCTGGGGGTCCATCGAGAGGGCCTCGCGCGGGGAGATCCCGAAGAATCCGGCGTCGAACTCGGCCGCGTCGTGCAGGAACCCGCCGGAGAACTTCCGCGTGTCCCCGGCGTCCTCCGTCAGCAGTTCCCAGCCGCGGTCGGCGGGGAACTCCGTGATGCCCTCCTCACCGGCGACGAGCATGGACCAGAGTTCCTCGGGAGTCGTCACGCCCCCGGGGAAGCGGCAGCTCATGCCCACGATCGCGATGGGCTCCCGGGCCGCGGCCTCCAGTTCGCCCACCCGCTGCCGGGAACGCCGCAGATCCGCGCTCGCCCGCTTCAGGTAGTCCCGGAGCTTCTGTTCCTTGTCCATCTTCGCCACGTTCAACTCAACCCATCTCAAGACCGACGGACAGCAGAGGATTTCGGTGTGGACATCCGGCGCCAGGGAAGGCGGTCCACAGCGAATGAGTCATCTGGAGGCCCCCGCACGGGGCACTGCTCCACCCCCCGCGCACCACGCGCCCAGTCTCGGCGGGCGTGTCCACGAAAACCCGTAGAGTCGGCCGGCCCCGGCTCCGCGATGGGGGTGAGCAGGTGTTTTCTTGCTTAGAGCCTTACCAGCTCGCCGCGGCGAGCAGCTCGCCGTGGTCACGCTCGAGGCCGGCCTGGCGGAGGTCGGACTCCACCATCATCCGCATCAGTTCCTCGAAGCCGACCTCGGGCTCCCAGCCCAGCTCCCGGTGGGCGTCACCGTAGTCGGCACACAGCGTCTCGACCTCGGCGGGCCGCACGAGCGCCGGGTCCACCACGACGTGCTCCTCCCAGTCCAGGCCCGCGGCTTCGAAGGCGATGCGCGCCGCGTCCCGCACCGAGTGCATCCGGCCGGTGCCCACCACGTAGTCCCTGGGCCTGTCCTGCTGGAGCATCAGGTGCATCGCGCGGACGTAGTCCCCCGCGAAGCCCCAGTCGCGCACCGCGTCCAGATTGCCGAGCAGCAGCTTCTCCTGCAGGCCCAGCTTGATCTGCGCCACGGCGAGGGAGATCTTCCGGGTCACGAACTCCGCGCCGCGGCGGGGCGATTCGTGGTTGAAGAGGATCCCCGAGACCCCGAACACCCCGTAGGACTCACGGTAGTTCTGGGTGATGTAGTGGCCGTACGCCTTGGCCACCCCGTAGGGGCTGCGCGGGTGGAAAGGGGTCTGCTCGCTCTGCGGCGACTCCACCACCTTCCCGAACATCTCCGAGGAGGATGCCTGGTAGAAGCGGATGTGGCCGTGGCCGTCGCCTCCGCCCACGGACTTGCCCAGCCCGCTCACCATCCGGATCGCTTCGAGCATGCGCAGCACTCCGGTGCCGTTCACCTCGGTGACGAGCTCCGGCTGCTGCCAGGACATCGGCACGAAGGAGACGGCCCCGAGGTTGTAGATCTCGTCCGGCTGCACCAGGTCAACGGCCGAGACCAGGCTGCCCTGGTCCATCAAGTCGCCGTCCACGAAGGTGAGGTCGGGTATCAGTTTGGCCACCCGGTCCTTGCGGGGGTTGGCCTGACCTCGGGTCAGTCCCCACACCTGGTAGCCCTCGGCGAGCAGATGCTCGGCGAGATACGAGCCGTCCTGCCCGGTGATTCCGGTGATCAGCGCGCGCTTGGACATTCGGTCCCCTTTCACTGCCACGGACAAAGCCGGTCGAGGGCCGCAAGTCCTCACCCAACGGTCGGCAGGATCACGGAATCACGGAGCGGGCTACGGAATTTCCGAGTCTTCGGGACGCGATCACCCGGACGCCCCGCTCCTCCCTCTTCACCGGCGGTCCGCCGCACCCGCGGAACCACCCGCGCCGGCCTTCCGGCAGGGCGACGTCACCGTGCCCGGCCGCCACGGACACCTGTTCATCGGGGGTGAGGCGCTCGGGGCGTAAAATTCTCGGCGTGTCCTCCGAGTACGTAGAGCGTGTGTCCCGGCTGCCGGGTGCGATCGTCTGGGCGCAGGGAACGCCCGGGTGCGCAGGTGGCGGTGAGGCGACGTCCGTGTTGCCGGACGGTTGCATAGACCTGCTGTGGACGGCGGGCCGCCTCGTCGTCTCCGGGCCCGATACCGGTGCCTACAGCCCTGGCCGGGGATTCTGGGTGGGTGTCCGCTTCTCCCCCGGTGTCGCCCCCGCCCTGCTCGGTATCCCCGCGCACGAACTGCGGGACCAGCGAGTGGATCTCGCCGATCTCTGGCCCGGCGCCAGGGCGCGCCGCCTCACGGAACGCGTCGACGCGGCGACCGACCCGGCCGCCGCGCTCGAGGATCTGGCGTTACGTCTCGCGGCCGACGCGGAACCCGTCGACCCGCTCCTGCGAGCGGTCGTGGCATCCCTGAACGCCGGCCGCTCCGTCACAGCCACCGCCGACTCGGTGGGTCTCGGCGCGCGGCAGCTCCACCGCCGCTCCCTGACCGCGTTCGGATACGGACCCAAGACCCTGGCCCGGGTCCTGCGCATGCAGCGCGCCCTGGCCCTGGCCCGCGATGGTGTCCCGTTCGCGGAGACGGCGGCTCTGGCGGGCTTCGCGGACCAGGCTCATCTGGCGCGTGACGTGCGGGAGATGGCGGGGAGACCGCTGGGCGAACTGGTCGCGAGGTGACCGGTCGGCAGTGACTGCCGTCTCCCCTGTGCTCACGCCTGTGTCTCTGTGCCGCCGTCCTCCCTCGCGGCCCTGCCGGCCCGGCCGTGGCCTTCGCCGGCCAGCAGCCGTTTGCGCTCAGGGGTGTAGTGCCACCAGGGGCGAGCGGGCAGACCTTCGGCCTGGTCCACAGCCGACATGACGGTGTCGAGCAGGCAGGGGTCGAGCCGCTCGCCGAAGGCGGCCGACATCCGCTCGTACAGCTCGACCGGATCCCGGTGCCTCAGCTGCGCGATCTCGGTGATGCCGATGCGTTCGAAGTACCTCGCCACGGACCGGCCCACGTTGACCAGCTCGGTGAGGTCCGATCCGTCAGAGGAGGTCACCTGGGCTCCTTCTCTCCGTCACGATGCCGAGGGGGCTCAGTCGCACGCTCACGTCCAGGGCTCCGCCGGCGGGATGTTGAAGTTGACGCGGAAGAGGTTGTCGGGGTCGTACTGGGCCTTGACAGCCCGCAACCGGTCGAAATCAGCCGGGGTGTAGGCGGCGCGCACGTCGGCTGGATCGGTGTCCTCGACACCGGCGAAATTGAGGTTCACGCCGCCGGTGCTCCACGGACGCATCCGGTCCAGGAAGTCGTCGCGGCGCCGCAGGTTCTCTCCTCCCGGGACGGCACCCGTGAAGAGCGTGAAGGCCGCGTCGCGCCCGCTCACACAGTTGGGGACCTCCGGCGGGCGGGCGTACGCGCCGCCGAAGTGCCGCAGTTCGGTGACGAACGGCGCCCCCGCGGCCGGTCCCGCCAGGGCGACGATGGTGTCGACGGCATCGTCCGTCAGGTCGCTCAGCAGCACATTGCGGTCGTAGGCGACGTACGGCATGGACGTGGGCTCGTGGTGGATCGTGCCGACCTCGGCGTAGGGCATGTCACGCACGGTGTCCAGGAGCGCCGGGCCCAGTGCGCGCAGCGGCCGCACCAGATCCTCCCCGTCCGCCGCTTCGCCGCTGTAGGCGATACGTAGGTGGGTGATGAATCGCCCACGCAGTGGCTCCGGCACGTCGGGCAGGTCGGGATTGTGGAGCAGCAGCACCGAGGAGGCCATCTCCTCGGGTACGTGCCGGACCCACTCGGCGTAGGCGTGCAGCACCTCGGCGGTGGCCTCGCCCGGGAAGTAGAGCCCTCCCCCGTAGAGCCGTGAGACCGGGAACAGATCGACTTCCATGCCCACGACCAGGCCGAAGTTGTCCTTGCCGCCGCGCACCGCCCAGAACAGGTCGGGGTCGGCCTCGGCCGTCACCTCACGCAACCGGCCGTCGGCGGTGACCAGGCGCAGCCGCCGTACGTGATCGGCGGCGAACCCGAAGCGGCGGCCCAGCAGGCCCGCGCCCCCGCCGACCAGGTAGCCGACCGCGCCGACGTTGGGGCTCGAGCCGTTCAGCGGCGCGAGCCCGTGCGGGGTGGTGTGCTCCAGCACCTGCCGCCAGCGCGCTCCTGCCTCGATCCACGCCGTCGCCCGGGCCACGTCGACGCGTACACTGTCCATCCGCCGCGTGTTGACCAGCACCGCGTCATCGGCCGACACGGACGGGCCGTGACCGGTGGCCATCACACCCACGGGCCGCTTCTGCTCGGCGGCCAGCCTGACCGCGGCCACCACATCCTGCTCGGTGGCCGCCTCGACCACATAGGCCGGCTGTGATTCAGCTGCCCTGTTCAGCCCCAGCCGGGCGTCGTCGTACCCCGGCTCACCGGGCTGAAGGGCCCATTCGATGTGCGTGCTCATGCCCGCCATGTAATCAAGCAGCTCAAGATGACATCTTGAAGGAATCGGACATGCCTCCGGACGGAGCGTAGAACCCACCTGGTTGCAGTTCGCCGAGCGTGTGGCCGCTCCCGGTCAGGCAGGGCGCTTTCGTGCGGAGACGTAGCTGAAGGGCGCGGAGACCCCGGCGCTGTGGTGGCCTGCGGCCGTGAGGGCCAGCGCCAGTCGCCTGCGTGGTTTCAGACCCAGGTCAGCGGTGGCGTGCAGAGCGCCGAGCGCGAACCGGCCCCCGCACCCCACGGCCGCGTATCCGTCGGCGGGCTCGGCTATCTGGTAGTCGTCGTGGACGGCGAACAGGCGGCCGAGCACACCGACGAGGAACGTCCCGGCCTTCTCCTGTTCGGAGTCCTTGCTCGCCCAGCCGCCGTCCTTGAGGCACGTGCGCAGCTTGTCGACGAAGACGGTGGTCATGAACCGGTCCAAGTCGCCCTTGGGAGTGGGGGCTTTCAACGCGTGGTGCAGCAGTTGCCCCATACGGAAGCTGGTGGTGAAGCCCATGACGTAGGGACCGTTGCGGAAGATCTTCGGATCCCGGCGAACGGTGAGGTCGAGGCCGGAGACACCGGCCGAGTCCCCGCCCAGATGCACCCGCCCGTCGTGCACGAGCCCGGCGATCACGGTCATGGCGCGCTCCCCTCTGCTGTGCCGCCCTTCTCGATACTGCGCCCGGGGAAACAGGAGGAAACCGCTCCCCGGCGGGTTCTCCCCTGCGGCCGGGCCGAGTGCCAGGCACCTCACCCGGGGAGACCTCCTCTTGCTCCTTGAGACGACGGGCGCGGCGGGCGGGTCACGGACGGGGCGGAGGCACCCTCAGGACCGCCGGGCCGACTCACGGAGCTGACACCCCTGGCGCCCTGCCTGGCCGCTGTGGCACGATGCCCCCCGCCCTCGACGTGACACATGACGGAGTGGCTGGCCATGGGTGATCACCGCAAGCCGGACCCGGACCTGGACAAGGGCGAGCCGCCGCCCGGCAATACGGACGGACAGGTGCCGCCCCCGCCTCCGCCGTCCGGCACGCACAGGAAATGACATCCGTGCACGAGCCGGCCTCCCCGCACCAGGCGCACGACGCGGAGATGGAACGGATCCACGGGTGGCCCGAGGGCTCCCCGTGGATCCGCCGGGCCGCCGCGGCGCTCCCCCGCGACCACTTCGCCCCTGACCGGCTGTGGCAGTGGGACGGCCGTGTGTACGTACCGGTCGACCGCGGGAGCGATCCCGGGCGGTGGACGGAACTTGTGTACGGCAGCGTGTACGAAGCGGCCGTCACTCAGATCATCGACGGCCTGGCGACCTCCAGTCTGTCCTGCGAGTCCGTCGTCGCCGACATGCTCGACTGCCTCGACGTCCGGCCCGGCCACCGCGTGCTCGAACTCGGTACGGGAACCGGCCGCAACGCGGCCCTTCTCGCCCACCGGGCGGGCCCCGGGCGCGTCGTCAGCATCGAGACCGACCCGGAGCTCGCCGAACACGCGCGACAGCGCCTGAAACAGTCCCATGTCGACGTCCATGTGGTCGTCGGGGACGGCGCTGAAGGCTGGCCCCGAAGCGCGCCCTACGACCGCGTGATCTCCACCTACGCCGTCGACACCGTCCCTTGGACATGGGTCGGGCAGGCCCGGCCGGGCGGCCGCGTCGTCACCCCCTGGGGACACCTCGGTCTCGTGGCCCTGGCCGTGGCCGACGACGCCGGATCCGCGCGCGGGTACGTCCAAGGGCTCGCGCAGTTCATGCCCGCCCGAGGAAGCTCCGGGGGCCCGCGTCGACACTTCTCGCGGGTACGCGCCGGGCGGGAACCCGAGCACGAACACCAGGCACACCTCGAACTGTCCCCTCTGCATGCGGATTGGCACCTGCGGTTCGCGTTGCGCGTCCTGCTGCCGGATGTGCACATCACCAGCACCACCGATGCCGACGGAGTCAACGTCTGGCTCAACGACAGCACATCGTCATGGGCGGCCTTCTACGCCCAGGACGACGGCACTGTCCTCGTCTGCCAGGGCGGGCCGCGCCGGTTGGCCGGAGAAGTCGAACGGGCGTGGAAGTGGTGGACGGCCGCAGGCGAACCCGGCCTGTACGACTGGGGGATGACGGCGACCCCGGAGCGCCAGTGGATGTGGGTGCGGGAGGAGACCACGTCGCTCCCGGTCTTCACCGACGGCAGCGGCCCGGCCGACGAATAGACCACCGCCGGCCAGGCAGTGGCCCGCTTCCAGGCCCGGCCGGCGGCCTGGAAGCCACCCCTCTCACCGACTACTGCGGCTTGCCCTGGCCGGTGGCCGCGAGTCGTGTGCCGAGCCATGCCCTGACGGCCTCCGCCGTCGTGTGCGCGTGCTCCTCCGTCATGCTCCAGTGGTCGCCGGGGACGTCCACGGCGATGTGCGGCACCGGCCACGACGTCCGCCGCTCCCCCACCCGCGTCCTGGGGCTGACGTGAGCCGGTGACTGCGGCGGCGGTTCCGCGGCGCGGAGCAGCAGTGTGGGGACGTCAGTCGGTTCCGGCTGCCAGCCGCGGGCGATACGGGTGTAGGCGCCGAGGACGGCCATCGACATGTCGTCCACGGCGGTGTCGAACCGCTCGCCCATCTGCCGGGAGATGCGGGCGGGCAGGGCGAGCAGCCACGGCTCGTTCTCAAGATCCGGGGTGACGTGGTAGGTGTCGATGAGGACGAGGCCGAGCGGTGGTGTGCCGGTGGCCGCGAGGCGGGCGGCCACCGCGTGCGCGGGGCAGCCTCCCATCGAGGAACCGAGGACGGCGTACGGGCGGTCGCCGAGGTGCTTGCGCACGGTGCCGGCGTGCAGGTCCACGAGGGTCCGCCAGTCCCGCGGGACGGCGTCACCGTGCCGGACGCCGGGGTGCTGGATCTCGATGACGTCCCGTTCGCCGTCGAAGGAGGCGGCCAGCGTGGCGTGCCAGGGCCTGCCGAGGGTGGGAGAGAAGCCGGGGAAGCACACGAGCGCGGGACCGGCGGTGCCTTCGGCCAGCTTGAGCGGCGCGAGCTCGTGCCGGGCGCTGTCGGCGTGGTCGAAGGCGGGCAGGGCGAGCGAGGCGGTCACCAGCAAGTGCATCGCCGACACGACGTCGCCGGTCTCGCACACGCGCCGGTAGAGGGAGGCGAGGGTCTGCGGCGGCCGTTCCGTTCCCCGCCTGGCGGAGGCTCCTTCGGGCAGGGCTTTGCCCAGCTCGTCGTCGAGGTGGCGGGCCAGCTCGGCGGCGCTGGGCCGGTCGAACACCACGGTGGCGGGCAAGGGCAGGCCGGTGAGCGCGCTGAGGCGGTTGCGCAGCAGTACCCCGGTCAAGGAGTCGAAGCCCAGCTCGGTGAAGGGATGTTCCGGCGCCACCGCGGACGCGTCGGCATGGCCGAGCACGGCGGCGACCTCCTCGCGGACGAACTCGGTCAAGGCCCGTGTCCGGTCGGACGCGGGCAACGCGGCGAGCCGTTCCCGCCACGCTCCGGCCTCGGTCCCGGGATCATCGCCCGCCCCGGCCGCACCCCCGGAACCGGCCGCCGGGCGGGCCACGCGCAACAGCCCGCGCAGGGGCGGCGGTACGGGCTGCCCGGCGGTGGCCGGCCGCCGTGAACGGTCCAGCAGCAGCGGGGCCAGCACCGGTTCGGCGCTGCCCAGCGCGGCGTCGAACATCGCCAGACCCTGGGCGGGCGGGACGGCGCGCAGCACGCCGTCCATGGCGCGGTCGGGGGCGGCGGTACGCGCTGCCATTCCCTCCCCGCCCGCCCACGGGCCCCAGGCGAGCGAGAGCGCGGGCAGGCCGAGAGCTGTGCGGTGCTGCGCGAGCGCGTCCAGGAAGGTGTTCGCGGCCGCGTAGTTGGCCTGGCCCGCGGTGCCCAGCAGTCCGGCCGCCGAGGAGAACAGCACGAAGTGCGAGAGGGGCAGACGCCTCGTCAGCTCGTGCAGATTCCAGGCGGCGTCCGCCTTCGGCCGCAGCACCGCGGCCAGCCGCCCGGGTGTCAGGGCCTCCAGCACACCGTCGTCCAGGACCCCGGCGGTGTGCACGACGGCTTTCAGCCTGTGCGCGTACGTCTCCACGACGGCGGCCAGCCGGGTGCGGTCGGCGGCATCGCACGCGATCACGTCCACGCGGGCGCCGGACTCTTCGAGCTCTGCCTGCAGCCGTCGCGCGGCGGGCGAACTGAGGCCGTGACGGCTGACAAGAACCAGGTGGCGCACCTCGTGACGGGTGACCAGGTGCCGGGCCAGCAACCCGCCGAGGGCTCCCGTGCCGCCCGTCACCAGGACCGTGCCCTCCACCGGAGAACCGCCCTGCGGGGTGTCGGCGCCGACCAGCCGGGGGACGCGCACGGCGCCTTCGACGAGGGAGAGCTGGGGTTCACCGGTGGCGACGGCGGCGCGCAGCAGGCGCAGGGAGTCGGGCCGGCCGTCGGTGTCCATGAGCGTGAGTCGCCCGGGATACTCCGCCTGCGCGGAACGCACGAGACCCCACAGCGCGGCGGCCGGCAGGTCCGGTACGGCGGTGGTGGCGCCGCGGGTCACCACGACGAGGCGCGATCCCGGCGCGGCCGGGGCGGACAGGTGGGTCCGCAGCACGGCCAGGGCACGCGCGGTCAGGGTATGGGTGTCCGCGACCGGGCCGGCCCCCGAGGAGAGGCAGGACAGGGAGATCAGGGCGCTCCCCGTTCCGGCCGGCGGCCCGGGGAGCACGGAGCGGAGACCGAGGTCGTCGGGTTCCGCCACGGACAGGAGCGGCCCGTCGCCGTCGGCCGGCACACCGACCCACCGCAGGCCGTACAGACCCGAGACCGTGCTCTCCTCCATGGCACCGAGGGATTCCGGTACGGCCCGGGTGGTCAGGGAATCCACCCGGGCCACCGGCCTCCCCGCGGGGTCGGCGAGGTCCACGGCGACCGTGTCCGGGCCAGTGGTACGTATGCGAACGCGCAGCGCCGTGGCACCCACGGCATACAGGCGCATACCGCGCCAGGCGAAGGGCATCCTGGCGGGACCGGCGGTGGGCTCGGCGAGCAGTACCGCGTGCCAGGCGGCGTCCAGCAGCGCGGGGTGAAGGCCGTACCGGCCGGCGTCGGGGCCCGCCGCCCCTGGCAGCCGCACCTCGGCGAACACTTCCTCGCGCGGCCCTCGCCAGACACCCGTGACGCCCCGGAAGGCGGGACCGTACGCGTAACCGGCGTCGGCCAAGCGCTCGTAGGCGCCCGTGAGGTCCATGGGCACGGCACCCGGAGGCGGCCATTCCGAGGTGCCGGAGACATGGTCGCCCTGCCCGGTGGCCGGGCCGAGCCGCCCGGTCGCGTGGTGCGTCCAGGTGCCCAGCGACCCCGACTCCCGCGGGCGGGAGTGAATGTCCGCGGTGCGGCGGCCGGAGGCGTCCGGCTCGCCGAGAACCACCTGCACCTGCACCCTGTCACCCGTGCCGGACAGCGGCAGCGGGGCCAGCAGCGCGAAGTCCTCGACGAACTCCAGCCCGCTCGCGTCGCCCGCGTGGAGCACCAACTCGGCGAACGCGGCGGCGGGTACGAGCGGCTGCCCGGCGATGACGTGGTCGCGCAGCCACGGCTGGGCCGCGGTGGAGAGGTGGCCGGTGCACAGCAGGCGTTCCGTGCCGGGCACGGTGGTCGTCGCGGTCAGCAGAGGATGTTCCGTGCCGGACGGTGCGGGGGCGGTGGTCTCCTCCAGCCAGTGGCGCTGTCGCTGGAAGGGGTAGGTCGGCAGGTCCAGCCGCCGGGCGCCGCTGCCCGCGTACACCCGGGTCCAGTCCACCGGCAGGCCGTGTACGTGCAACCGGCCGAGCGCGGCCAGGACCGTCTCCGCCTCCGGTGCTCCGGCCCGCGTGGTGGCCGTGAACAGCAGCCCCTCGCGCTCCCCGGCGACGCCGGCCATAGCGGCCGCCGTGAGCTGCGCGTCGGGTCCCAGCTCCGCGAAGGCGGTCACCCGCTCGTCGTTCACGAGCTGTTGCACCGCGTCCCCGAACCGTACGGTCTCGCGGGCGTGGCGCACCCAGTACGCCGCCGACCGCAGATCGTCCCCTTCGGCCCGACGGCCGGTCAGGGTCGATGCCACCGGGATGCCCGGCTCCCCGTACGTCATCCTTGAGGCGATGCGGCCGAACTCGGCGAGCATCGGTTCCATCAGCGGCGAGTGGAAGGCGTGGCCGGCCCGCAGCCGCGTGGTGCGGCGTCCGCGCCCGGTGAACCGGGCGGCGACGGCGTTTACGGCTTCCTCCTCCCCCGAGACGACGACCGACCGGGGACCGTTCACCGCCGCGATCGCCACGCGGTGCGCCAGGTCCGTCAGCTCTCGCGCCACTTCGTCCTCGGTGGCCTCCAGGGCCACCATGACGCCGTGGCCGGGGAGTTCACGCATCAGCCGCCCCCGGGCCGCGACGAGCTCCACCGCATCCGGCTCCGACAGGACGCCCGCGACGTGAGCGGCTGCCAGCTCGCCCACAGAGTGACCGGCCACGGCGTCCGGCCGCACTCCCCAGGACTCCAGCAGCCGGAACAGCGCCACTTCGTGGACGAACAGCCCCGCCTGCGCGAAGTCGGTCCTCTCCAGCAGAGCGGCGTCGCCGGTGTCCGCGTCCGCCCACAGCACGGTGCGCAGGGGCCGCTCCAGGCCGCCGGTGCCGTCGAACCGTTCGCACAGGGCGTCGAATGCGGCCGCGAACCCGGGGAAGGCCTGATGCAATTCCCGCCCCATGCCCGGCCGTTGCGCACCCTGACCCGAGAACAGCAACGCCAGCCGCCCCGCAGGCGCGCCCGGCCTCACCGCGGCTCCGGCACCCGTCGCCGCCAATGCGTCAAGAGCGCTCAGCAGCGTCTCACGGTCCCCGCCGGTCACAGCCGCCCGATGCGGGAGCGCCGCCCGGGTCGTGGCCAGGGAGAACGCGACATCCAGCGCGGACGGCCGGGACCGCTCCCGCAGCAGGGACGCCACCTGCCCGGCCCGCGCGCGCAGAGCCCGCTGATCCGCGCCCGACAGCAGCAGCGGTGGGACCGTCCTCCACGGCTTGGCCGACACCTCCGCGGCGGGCCGTTCAAGTGCCTCTTCCAGGATGACGTGCGCGTTGGTCCCGCCGATGCCGAACGCGGACACCCCGGCCCGGCGCGGGCCACCGGGCCGGGCCGGGTGCCACTCCTCCTCCCGCGTCAGGAGCCGTACGGCGCCCGACGACCAGTCCACCCGCGGCGACGGCTCCTCGCAGTGCAGGATGCGCGGCAGCCGTCCGTGACGCATCGCCAGGACCGTCTTGATGACACCGCCGATGCCTGCCGCGGCCTGGGTGTGGCCGATGTTGGACTTGAGCGCCCCGAGCCACAGCGGCCGGTCGCCGGGCCGCTCCCGCCCGTACACGGCCTGGAGCGCCTGGGCCTCGACGGGGTCGCCGAGTGCGGTACCGGTGCCGTGCGTCTCGACCGTGTCGATGTCGGCCGGGGACAGCCCGGCGGCGGCCAGGGCCCGGCGGATCACCTCCTGCTGGGCCGGGCCGTTCGGCGCGGTCAGGCCGTTGGAGGCGCCGTCGGAACCGACGGCCGAGCCCCGGAGCACGGCCAGCACCGGATGGCCGTTGCGCCGGGCATCGGAGAGGCGCTCCAGCAGGACCACCCCGGCGCCCTCGCCCCAGCCGGTGCCGTCGGCGGCGGCCGAGAACGGTTTGCACCGGCCGTCCGGCGCCAGTCCGCGCAATCTGCTGAATGCTATGAACGGCGCTACGGTGGCCATCACCGTGACACCCCCGGCCACGGCCAGCGAGCACTCGCCCGACCGCAGCGCCTGTGCCGCCGAGTGCATCGCCACCAGCGACGACGAGCACGCGGTGTCCACGGTCACGGCGGGCCCGCGCAGATCCAGGGCGTAGGCGATACGGCCCGAGGCCACGCTGCCCGCCGAGCCCAGGGCGAGATGCGCCTCCAGCTCGTGCGGTCCACGGTGCAGCAGACGGCCGGCGTAGTCGTCGTGCATCACGCCGACGAAGACGCCGGTGTCACTGCCGCGCAGGGCCGTCGGGTCGATGCCGGCCCGCTCCAGGACCTCCCAGGTGGTCTCCAGCAGGAGCCGCTGCTGCGGGTCGGTGGCCAGCGCCTCCCGCGGCGACATCCCGAAGAAGGCCGCGTCGAAGCCGGCCGCCCCGCGCAGGAATCCACCACGGCGGGTGACGGACGTGCCGAGCCGGTCGGGGTCGGGGTCGCAGAGACCGGGCAGGTCCCAGCCACGGTCGTCGGGGGCGTCCGAGGTCGCGTCGATCCCGTCGGCGACGAGCTGCCACAGCTCCTCGGGGGAGGCCACGCCGCCCGGATACCGGCAGGCCATCGCGACGACGGCCACCGGCTCCGGCGTACGCGCCCTGCCGCTGCCGGGAGCGCTGTCCGGGGCGGGGTCACCGAGCAGCGCGGTCCGCAGGAATCCCGCCACGGCGGCGGGCGTCGGGTGGTCGAACACCAAGGTGGCGGGCAGTTCCAGGCCGGTGGCCGCGCCCAGCCGGTCCCGCAGCAGCACGCCCCCGAGGGATGTGACCCCGAAGGCGGTGAAGGGCCGCCCCGGCTCCACGTCCCGCTCCGGCACGCCGCTCGCCCGCGCCGTCGCGGCGAGGACGAGACGCAGCACGGCACCGTACCGCTCCGACGGGGTCAGCGCCGAAAGGCGCCCACGCAGGGCGGACGCCGTGGCCTCGCGCGCCGCCCCGTGCCGCTCGGCCAACTGCCGGCCCAGCGCCGAGCGGTCGGTCTTGCCGGAGGGCGTACGGGGCACGGAGTCGGTCTCGTACACCTCGTCGGGCACCTTGTAGCCCGAGAGCCGCTCCCGGCACACGGCGCGCACCCGGTCGGTGTCGACGCCGAACTGCGGGTCGGCGACCACGAACGCGACCGGCACCTCGCCCAGCACGTCGTGCGGCCTGGCCACGACGGCCGCGTCCACGACGCCGGGGCAGGCGAGCAGCGCGTGCTCGACCTCGACCGGGTTGACGTTCTCGCCGCCACGGATGATCAGTTCCTTGACACGGCCGGTGACGCGCAGACCGCCGTGCCGGATGCGGCGACCGAGGTCTCCTGTGCGGTACCAGCCGTCCTTGAACGCCCGGGCGGTGTCGTCCGGGCGGCCGTGATACCCGAGCATCACGTTCGGGCCCCGGACCCAGATCTCCCCCTCGGCCCCGTCGGCGACGTCGTCGCCGCTGGAAGGATCGGTCAGCCGCACATCGACGCCGGGCACCGGCAAACCGGTGGGACCGGCGCCCCCGGAGCCGTCGAGCCGGTCGGCCGTGATCTTCCCGCATGTCTCGGTGCTGCCGTAGCCGTCGAGCAGCGGTACGCCGAGCAGCTCCTCGACGTCCGCCCGCAGCTCCGGGGGACACGGCGCGCCCGCGGTGACACACAGACGTATGCCGGCCTGCGGCCGGGAGGCGTCGCGGACCGCACTCGTGAGCAGGCGGTAGGTGGCGGGCACACCGGCGACAATGGTGAACCGCTGCCCGGCCAGCACCTGCGCCACGCTCGCACCCCGGTCGAGGAGGTACGCGCTCGCGCCCACGGCCACCACTCCCAGCAAGCACAACGAGTGGGCGTAGGCGTGGAACATCGGCAGCGGCCACAGCAACCGGTCCCGCGATTCCAGGCCCCACAGCGGGACGTAGGCCGCCGCCACGGACCACAGCGCGGTGCGCTGGCTGGAGACCACACCCTTGCTCCGCCCGGTCGTACCCGAGGTGTAGAGGATCCAGGCCGCCTCGTCCAGGCCGAGGTCGTCACGGGGCGCGCACCCCGGATCCGACCCGGCGAGCCGTTCGAAGTCGTGCGTGCCCGCGGGCGCCTCGTGCGTGCCCGCCACCAGGACCCGCGGCCGCAACCGCGGCCGAACGGCCGCCAACCGCGAGACCCGTGGCAGCAGCACCTCCTCGGTGACCACCGCGACCGCCCCGCAGTCGTCGAGGAAGTACGCGAGCTCGGCGTCCGCGGCGCCGGAATCGAGCGGGACGCCCACCGCTCCGGCCCGCAGCACCGCGAGGAAACTCTCCGCCGCCTCCACCCGGTTGCCCAGCAGCAGCGCGACCCGGTCGCCCCTCCGTACTCCCAGCCGCACCAAGTGGCCCGCCAGACGACTGGTCCGCTCCTCCAACTCCCTGTACGTGACGCCACGGCGCGCGTCCTGGAAGGCGGTCTTCCCTCCCACTCGCGCCGCGCGCTCCTTCAGCACGCCGGGCAACGCACGGATCAACTCGTCGCGGATCTCCGTCATCCCCACCCCTTCGGCCACCGGACGAAAGAGCCTGCTCCGCGAAACCCTCGTCGAGAGCGGGATGTTGACTCACGGCACTCCCCCGGCAATACGCCAACAGGCTACCGGCACCCATGTTCCAGGCCCGCTGCGACAGCTCTGCCCATCCTCATGAACGCAGGGAAAACGGGACGTGTACGGATCGACCGACCAGGGGACTATGGCCCCGGGGCCGGGTCCGCCGCTGCCCGGCGGATGGATGACGGCCGGTAGGAGGTCCTGAAGGATGGACGCACAGCCGCTCACCCCGCCCGAGGTGGCAGGGGAGAGGAACGGCGTGATCACCACACACGCCGGCGCACCGCGGCTCGTCGTGCGAATCTGCCCGTACTCCGGCATGTCCGCCGGGGACGAGGTGCACCTGCGCTGGGACACCGGAGTCCTGCGCACCTCACTGGTCGACACCCGGCTCGTCACCGCCCCCGCGGTGGGCGCGAGCGCGCTCTTCCACATGCCCTGGCCCACGCCCGGCAGAGTCAGGGTCAGTTACGTCGTCGGCCACACCGACGGCCGGTGGAGCGTCTCCGGCCATACGACCGTCACCATCACGGCATGACGTGGAGCGGAGCCCCGTCCCGGGGCGGTCCGGAGAACTGACGTAAGGGATCGCAGCTGTTCGCCCGGCCCTGGCCTCTGCCGGGGTGCCGTCCGTCGGGCTCTTGGCTCGCCGGTGAGCCGAAGGCAGGAGGCGATCGCCGTGCACGTGCAGCCTGTCCTTGTCACCGGCGGCGGAGCAGGCAGGGCCGGACGAACGGTCCTCGACCGGTTGCGTGCGGAGGGCTTGCCGGTCCGGGCCCTCACAACGCCGCACGCACGACCTCCAGCGGATGCCAGGCCCTTCGCCCCGTCCCGTGCAGGATCTGCTGGCGGCACGAGGTTCCCGTGGCCACGATGACCGTGTCGTCGGGCTGGGCCTCCACCGCGGGGAAGAGCCGGTCCGCTCCCACGGTCATGGAGAGTTCGTAGTGCTCCGACTCGTAGCCGAAGGAGCCCGCCATGCCGCAGCAGCCCGCGTCCGGCTCGACGACCTCGGCGCCGGGGACGGCTCGGAGCAGGGCGACGGTGGCCGCCGTGCCGACCTCGGCCTTCTGGTGGCAGTGGCCGTGGTAGAGGAAGCGGCGGCCGGCAGGCCAGGAGTCGGCGCGCAGCCGGAGCCGGCCGTCGGTGACCGCGTCGAGGAGCAACTCCTCGATCTGGCGGACCCGTCCGGCGAGGTCCTTGATCACGGGGTCGTCCGGGTGCATGGCCCGGTGTTCGTCCCGCAGGGTCATCAGACAGGAGGGTTCGCAGCCGACGACCGGTGAACCGGGGGGCGAGGAGGCCGAGATGCGGTGGGCGAGAGTGCGGGCCTGGCTCTTGGCGACGTCGGCCAGGCCCTTCGAAAGGGCGGCGCGCCCGCAGCAGCCACCGCTCTCAAGGCGCACCTCCCAGCCGCAGTGTTCCAGCAGTTCGACGGCGGCGCGCCCGATGTCCGGCTCGGTGTAGGTGGTGAAGGAGTCGGCCAGGAAAGTGAGCTGGCCCAGTGGCGCGAGCTGGACCGTGCGGTTGCGCCGCCGGGACCAGCGGGCGAGGTTCCGGCGGGCGAAGACGGGCAACGGCCGGTGCGGGGTGATGCCCAGGGTCCGGTCGAGCAGGGTGCGCAGGAGGGGGATCCGGCCGGGAAGGTTGGACAGGGGCGCGGTGGCTGAGCCGAGCCGGTTGAGGGTGCGCGCGCCCGCGAAGACGCGGGAGCGGGCCGGGACACCGTGCAGGTCGTGGTGGTGGGCGAGGGCCTCGGCCTTGAGGGTGGCCATGTCGACGCCGAGCGGGCATTCGCTCTTGCACGCCTTGCACATCAGGCACAGGTCCAGGATCTCGTGGAGGCGTTCGTCGCCCAGGGCGCGGTGGGCGTCGGGGGACGAGAGCGCCTTGACCAAGGCCCCGGCGCGGCCGCGCGTGGAGTCGTGCTCCTCGCGGGTGGCCATGTAGGACGGGCACATGGTGCCGGTGCCGGACTTACGGCAGGCGCCGATGTTCATGCAGCGGTCGGCGGCGCCCCGCATGCCGCCCACGACGGAGAAGGAGAGGTGGGTGCGCAGTTGTGGGGCGGGGCCGAGGGCGGCGTCGCGCAGGTGGTCGGTCATGGCGGGGGCGTCGACGATCTTGCCGGGGTTGAGCCGGTTGTCGGGGTCGAAGAGGCTTTTGACCTCGCGCATGGCCTCGTAGAGGCGGGGGCCGAAGAGCTCCCGGTTGAACTCGCTGCGGGCCAGGCCGTCCCCGTGTTCGCTGGAGTTGACGCCGCCGTACTCGGTGACCAGGTCCTTGATCTCCTCGGCGACGGCGCGCATGGTGCGGACCTGTGCGGGGTCGGCGAGGTCGACGAAGGGCCGGATGTGCAGGCAGCCGACGGAGCAGTGTCCGTAGAAGCCGGCGGTGAGGCCGTGCCGGTCGAGGACGGCGCGGAAGCGCCGGGTGTACGCGGCGAGGTGGGCGGGGTGGACGGCGGTGTCCTCGACGAAGGCCAGGGGTCGGCGGGTGCCTTCGCCCGCGGACATGAGCAGGCCGAGTCCGGCCTTGCGGACCTTGAGGAGTGCGGCCTGCCGGTCGGGGGTGGTGGCGTGCAGTGTGTGGTAGCCGTGGCCGTGGCGGGCCCACAGGGCGGTGAGTTCGTGGAGGCGGGTGCGGAGTTCGTCCTCGTCGTCTCCGGCGAAGGCGACGAAGAGCAGGGCGCCGGGATCGCCTTCGAGTACGGTGCCCAGCGAGGCGTATTCGATCTTCTGCCGGGAGAGGTCGAGGATGGTGCGGTCCAGGAGTTCGACGGTGGCCGGGCCGCAGGCCAGGGCGTCCTCGGTGGCCTCGACGGCGGCGGCGACCGAGGTGAAGTGCCCGACGGCCATGGTGGTTCGGGCGGGGGCGGGTACGAGGGCGACCTCGGCGCGGGTGGTGAGGGCGAGGGTGCCTTCGGACCCGACGACGAGGTGTGCGGGGTTGAAGGGGGAGCTGTCGGCGAGGCGGTCGAGGCGGTAGCCGCAGGCGCGCCGCCAGAAGGCGGGGAAGTCTTCGGCGATCGCCCGGGAGTTGGTGGTGAGGAGGTGCGGCAGGTCGCGGTGGATGCGGCCGTCGAGGGTCGGCAGGGCGGCGCGGCGGGCGCGTTCCTGCTCGGTGACGGGGGCGAGGCGCGTGCTGGTCGCGTCGGAGAGGACGACGTCCAGGGCGCGGACGTGGTCGATGGTCATGCCGTGGCGCAGGGAGCCGCTGCCGGCGGAGTTGTTGCCGATCATGCCGCCGATGGTGGCCCGGTCGCTGGTGGAGGTGTCGGGGCCGAACATCAGCCCGTGCGCGGCGGCGGCCCGGTTCAGCTGGTCCTGGACGACTCCGGGTTCCACCACGGCGGTGCGGGCCGTGGGGTCGAGGTCGACGATGCGGTGCATGTGGCGGGAGAGGTCGAGGACGAGGCCGGGGCCGACGGTCTGCCCGGCGAGGCTGGTGCCCGCACCGCGGGCCGTGACGGACACGCCGTGTTCGGCGGCCGCGGCGACGGCGGAGCGTACGTCGTCGGCATGCCGGGGGAAGGCGACGCCGAGCGGGGTGATGGCGTACATGCTGGCGTCGCGGGAGTACAGGTGCCGGGTGTAGTCGTCGAAGCGGGCCTCGCCGTCGAGGTCGCGGTGGAGCCGGCGGGCGAGGCCGTCGGCCGTGCCGCTTCGGGGAGTCGATGACACGGACGTCTCCCTTCAGGGGGCGCGGAGCAGGTCGAGGGCGGCGTCGAGTCCGCGCGGGTCGAGGGGGACACCGGCGAGCTGGAGGCCCATCTGCACGCCGGCGAGGGTACCGGCGAGCGTGAGGTCGCCGAGCCGGCCGAGGTGTCCGATGCGCAGGACACGTCCGGAGAGTCTGCCCAGGCCTGCGCCCAGCGACATGCCGAACCTGTCCAGGATGATCGCGCGGACCCGGTCGGCGTCGTGGTCCCCGGGCAGGACGACGGCGGTGAGGGTGGCGGAGTGCTCGCGTTCGTCGGCGCACAGCACTTCGAGCCCCCAGCCGCGTACGGCGGCCCGGGTGGCGGCGCCGTGGCGGGCGTGCCGGGCGAAGACCTGCGGCAGGCCCTCGGTGTGGAGCAGGCGCAGGGCTTCTTCCAGTCCGTGAAGGAGGTTGGTGGCGGGGGTGCTGGGGAAGTGGCCGTGGCGGTTGGCCTCGATGACGGGCCGCCAGTCCCAGTAGGACTTGGGCAGCCGGGCGGTGCGCGCGGCGTCGAGTGCCTTGGGACCGACGGCGTTGAAGCCCAGTCCGGGCGGGAGCATGAGGCCCTTCTGCGAGCCGGCCACCGTGACGTCGACGCCCCAGGCGTCGTGGTGGTAGTCGGTCGAGGCGAGCGAGGAGACGACGTCGACGAGCAGCAGCGCGGGGTGGCCCGCGTCGTCGAGGGCCCGCCGGAGCTCGGGGATGCGGCTGGTGACTCCGGTGGAGGTCTCGTTGTGCACGACGCACACCGCTTTGATCAACCGGTCGGTGTCGGCGTCCAGTTCGTCGCGTACGGCGTCCGGGTCGGCGCCGTGCCGCCAGTCACCGGGCAGGAAGACCACGTCGAGGCCGAGGGAGCGGGCCATCCGCTGCCAGAGGGTGGCGAAATGGCCGGTCTCGCAGAAGAGCACGCGGTCGCCGGGGCTGAGGGTGTTGACCAGGGCGGCCTCCCAGGCACCGGTGCCGGAGGCGGGGTGGATCACGATGGGGCCGTCGGTGCCGAACACCGGCTTGAGGCCGTCGAGCAGCCGCAGGGTGAGCGCGGCGAACTCCGGCCCGCGGTGGTCGATCGTCGGTGCCGCGATGGCGCGCAGCACCTGGTCGGGGACGTTGGTGGGGCCGGGGATCTGGAGGAAGTGCTGTCCGATGCGGGAGGCCAAGACGATCAACTCCCCAAGGATTGTGCCGTGTTACGGCACGCCGTACCGTGATGAGGCATGCCGGAGCGTAGGCACGGGGAGCGGAAGGAGTCAATGGATGCAGAACGTCCTCAACGCGCTGCGGACGCTGGAGGAGGTCGCCGCCCGCCAGCCGGCCGGCGTCGCCGAGCTGGCCCGGGCACTGGACCTGCCGAAGAGCTCCGTACAGCGCGCACTGGTCACGCTCCACGACGCCGGCTGGATCCGGCCCGCCGGCGATTCGGTCACCCGTTGGGCGATCACCACGAAGGCGCTGCGGGTGGGCCGGAGCGCCACCGGCGAACTGGGGCTGCGGGACGTGGCCCTCCCGGTGCTGGAAGAGCTGCGCCGACGCACCGACGAGACGGTCCACCTGACGGTGCCGGAGGGCGGCCAGCTCGTGCTGATCGAGCGGCTGGAGACGTCCCAGCCGGTGCGTATCGTCCTGCCGTTGGGGCAGCACCTGCCGCTGCACGCCTCCTCGAACGGCAAGGCCGTACTCGCCGCGAGCCCCCAGGAGACGGTCGAGCGCTACCTCGCGGAGGGCCTGCCCCGCTACACCGGCACCACGATCACCGATCCGGAACGGCTGCGGGCGGAGCTGACCGTCGTCCGGGCGCGGGGCTACGCGGCCAACGGCGGCGAGTGGCGTGCGGACGTCTCGGCGGTCGCGGCGGCGGTGGTCGCCGGATCCGGGCTGCCGGTGGCCGGCATCAGCGTCAACGTCCCCACGAGCCGGATGAGCGAGGCCTCGCGGACGGCGTTCGGCGCGCTGGTCGCGGAGGCGGCGAAGACGCTGAGTGCCGCGCTGAAGGATCGCTGACGGCGAGGCGCAGTCCGTCGCTCCCGCGCGCCGGGGCTCTTGACGGCGGAACACCGGCGACGCATCCTGCCGACTACAGAAACCACCCTTCCGCATGGCGGAACTATCGCGTGGCTCACGTCACTTCGGCCCCGCTCGCCCCGTGGGTCACCTCTGCTCGGACGGCCACGCCGCGCCCCTTCGGCACACCGGAGAAAGCGAGACGCGTCCGTGTTCCGACAAGTCACCGACCCCCTCGGGCATCCGGCCCTCACCGCACTCCTCGCCGCCCTCCCCCTGCTGGTGCTCCTGACCCTCCTCGGGGTCCTGCGCACCGCCTCCCACCGCGCCGCCCTCGGCGGTCTCGCCACAGCCGCCCTGATCGCCGCCACCGTCTATCGCATGCCACTCCCCCAGGTCGCCGACGGCGCGGCCGAAGGCGCGGCCTTCGGACTCTTCCCCATCGTCTGGATCGTCCTCAACGCCGTGTGGATCAACCGGCTGCAGCGCGTCGGCGGCCACTTCGACATCGTCGGCAGGACCTTCTCCTCGCTCTCCGGCGACCCGCGCGTCCAGGCGATCCTCATCGCCTACTGCTTCGGCGCCATGGTCGAGTCCCTCTCCGGATTCGGCACCCCGATCGCCATCACCTCCCTGCTGCTGCTCACCCTCGGACTGAGCCCGCTGAAGGCGGCGACGGTCGCCACGTTCGCCAACACCGCGCCCGCCGCCTTCGGTTCGGTCGGCAACCCGATCCAGGCGCTGGCCAAAGTGACCGCCTACCCCACGCACGACCTCGGCGCCATGGTCGGCCGGCAGTCCGCCGTCATCGCGGCGCTCGTGCCGTTCGTCCTGCTGCTCATGCTCGACGGCCGCAGGGGCCTCCGGGAGGCATGGCCCGCGGCGTTGACCGCCGGGGTGGGCTTCGGAGCGGGACAGTTCCTGTGCTCGAACTACTTCGCCTACCAACTCACCGACATCGTCGCGGCCCTCACCTCGACGGCCGCGCTGATCGTGCTCCTGCGGGTGTGGCGGCCACGGAAGCTCTCCCCCACAGCGGTCCCGGCAGCGGCCGTGGCGGCCGGACCAGTGACCGGAAGCACTGGGGAAACGGGCGCGGTGGAAGCGGTGGAATCCGACACACGCCCCGACCGCCCCCTGGAGGTCGCCCGGGCCTTCTCCCCGTACGCGCTCCTGATCGTCCTGTTCGCCCTGACCTCCTACCACGGCCCCGTACAGCGCCTCCTCGCGTCCCAGGACGTGACCTTCTCCTGGCCCGGCCTCGGGGTCCTCGGCACCGACGGGCGCCCGGTCACCGTCACCGTCTTCGACTTCGGCTGGCTGGGCGCTTCCGGCACCCTGCTGCTGATCGCCGGGGGCCTGACCGCCGCCATCCTGCGGGTACCGGCCGGCCAGGCCGTGCGCTGCTACGCGCAGACGCTGTACGGGCTGCGCCGGGCCGCGCTCACCATCGCGTGCGTGCTCGCCCTGTCCTACGTCATGAACCTCTCGGGCATGGCCGTCTCGCTGGGCACCTGGCTGGCCGGCCTCGGCCGCGCGTTCGCCCTGCTCTCCGGCTTCCTCGGCTGGTTCGGCGTGGCGCTGACCGGTTCGGACACCTCCTCCAACGCCCTGTTCGGCGCCATGCAGACGTCCGCCGCCCGGCAAGCGGGCCTCTCCCCTCTGCTCATGGCCGCCACCAACAGCACCGGCGGCGTCCAGGGCAAGGCCGCCGCCATGCAGAACCTGGTGATCGCCGCCGGCGCGCTGGGCATCTCAGGACGCGAGGGCGAGATCCTCCGCAAGGTGATCGGCTGGAGCCTGGGCGTACTGGCCGCGCTGTGCCTGCTCGCGTGGTTGCAGTCCACGTCGGTCCTGGGCTGGATGGTGCCGGGCGGCTGAACGGCCACCAGGACCGTGCTCGGCCCGCCGCGCGCGGGAGTTGACGCCACGGCGGAGCCGGGCACGTCCCCCGTCCCCCGAGTTCCTACCTCTTGGCGTAATCGCCGTAGCCCTGCCAGTCGATGACGACACACGGTTCGTCACCGAGGACCCAGGCATCGTGACCGGGCGGGCAGACCATCAGGTCCCCCGGCCCGAACTCGCTCTCCTCACCGTCGTCCATGACGACCTTCATGCGGCCGGTGACGAAGTACGCGACATGCGGGGCCTGGCAGCTGTCGGTCCCGGCGATCGGCTTGACGTGCTTGGACCACTGCCAGCCAGGCTCGAATGTCGCCCGGCCCACCGGGCCGGACTCGGAGTTGATGACCTGGAGCTTCCCTTTGCCCTCTTCGAACGGCCGCGTTTCGTCGGGGCTGTCGAAGCTCACCCGGACCAGACCAGACATGGCGCCTCCAGTGCGGTGTCAGGGGTCAGCAGACTCGATTTTAGTCGCAGAAGGTGACTCTCACCAGGCTCAACCACGCTGCGTAGCTGCCGCACTCGGTGTCTTCACCGGCCTCGGCCCGCCCCCGGCCGGAGCGGAGGAAGCGCTGGTGACCTCCCAGGCGGCCTCGATCATTGCGAAGACCTCGTCCACGGCGGCCTCCGGGTCGGCCGCCTCACGGGCCAGCGCATAGGCGTCGATCACGAACCTCGCGATCGCCCGGCAGGCCGTCACCGTCCGCGACAGATCAGGATCGTCGGCGATGGCCGTCGCCAGCGACTCCGCATGGCGCAGCCGCATCGACTCCTCGTAGTCCCGCAGGGCGGGTGACTCGACGATCATGCGCCAGACCGGGGCGGCGCCGTCCCCCGTGCAATGCCGCACCAAAGCGTGGATCTCGCGGCGCAGCGCGGGGACGATCGGCTCGTGCGGCGCCCGGCCGGTGACCGCCCGCGTGAGGCGTCGCTCGAAGTCTTCGTCCTGCTCGAACACCAGGGCCTCTTTCGAGGCGAAGTGGGAGAAGAGCGTGGTGACGGCCACGTCGGCCTCGGCGGCCACGTCACGGATGCCCACCGCGTCGTACCCGCGTTCCAGGAAGAGCCGCAGGGCGGTGTCGGCGATCTTCTGACGGGTCGCGGCCTTCTTGCGTTCACGGCGTCCGGACGGCTCGGTCATGCCCCAACGCTATCAGCTACGTAACAGGAACAGTTTCTAAACACTAACGGTTAGGGTTATGGTCGGCCGCATGAAGATGGTGAGCTTCGCCGAGTTCGGCGGTCCCGACGTCCTGCAACTCATAGACGCCGAGGAGCCCCACGCGGGCCCCGGCCGGATACGCGTCGCCGTGCGGGCGGCGGGCGTGAACCCCGTCGACTGGAGGATCCGTGAAGGCCAGTTCCAGAAGGTCCGTCCGATCGAACTGCCCGCCGGAGTCGGGCAGGACGCCTCCGGGGTGGTGGACGAGGTCGGCGAGGGCGTCGAAGGAGTCGAGGCCGGTGACCACGTGTTCGGGCGGGGCTCAAGCACCTACGGCGAGTTCGCCGTGCTGTCGGCCTGGTCCCGTATGCCCGAGGGCCTGACCTTCGAGGAGGCGGCCGGGTACCCCTCCGTGGTGGAGACGGCGCTGCGCATCATCCGCGAAGCCGGTGTGCGGTCCGGGCAGATGCTGCTGGTCAGCGGCGCGTCCGGGGGAGTCGGCTCGGCGGTGCTGCAGATCGCCCGCGACCGCGGCATCACGGTGATCGGCACGGCCGGGGCCGCGAACCAGGACTACCTGCGCGGCCTGGGCGCCCTCGCCACGACGTACGGCGAGGGCTGGGTCGAGCGGGTGCGCCGGCTCGGCCGGGTCGACGCGGCTCTCGATCTGGCCGGCTCGGGCGTGATCCGCGAACTCGTCGAACTGACCGGGGACCCGCGGAAGGTGATCTCCATCGCCGATCTCGGCGCACCGGAGCTCGGTGCCCGGTACTCCGGCGTGACCGGGGACGTGCCACGCGCCCTCGCCGAGGCCGCCGACCTCATCTCGCGGGGAAAGCTCCACATCCCGGTCGAGAAGTCATACCCGCTCGCCGAGGCCGCGGCCGCGCACGTCGACAGCCGGGCCGGTCACACGCGCGGGCGCCGGGTCCTGGTCGTCTGAGCCGTTTCGCACGGAGTCGCGGGGCCCGGCAGCCGTCTTCCTTCCAGAACCTGCCGGGCCCGCCTGGCAGGTGTGCGACAGGCGAGGAGCTCCCGTGCGCACACCTGTCACAGTCATCGGCGCCGACCTCGGCGGCCTCGTGCCGGCCCGCATCCTGCTACTTCACGGATTCCGGGTCGTGGTTCGTGAGGAGGTGGCGCCGTCCATGAGACGGCGCCGTCTCACGACCCCCGCTATGTCCGCTTCGGCCCGATCCCGTAGACGTGGGCATGGGGGTGGTCGACCGGCAGCTCCGGCCGCCACGCGCGGAGGCCCTGGGCCGACGGGACGAAGAGCGGGCTCGGCAGCGCGTCCGGCTCCGCCCACTCCCACCGGCTCACCAACTCCGGTTCCGCTGCCGTCGGGCTCCCCGTGTGAGCGGCGACGACGGTGACGGCGGTCATCCGGTTCATGCCGCCGACCTCGTCCAGCAGCAGCGCGATCACCTCCACGTCCTCCGCTCGCGCGGACAGCGAGGTCTCCTCTCTCAGCTCACGCACCGCGGTCTCCTCGATGGACTCCCCCGGGTCGGCCTTCCCGCCGGGGCACTCCCAGACCCCGGACCGGTGCAGGCCCAGCAGGACCCGCCCGCCGGAGTCGGTGACGATCACGCACACCCCCAGAGCGGCCTGGGCGACCGGCGGGTTCGTACCGCGCTGCCGGCTGGCCACCCGGGCGCGTGGGACGGTCTGTTGCCGGCGCGCGGTGATCAACAGGCAGACCACCGGGTCGTCGTCCACGGGCGACGGCAGCAGGGTCACGTCCTCGACGAGGAATCCGGCCTCGACGAGCAGGTCCTCCCACAGCGCGGGGGTGAGGACCCACATCGGGGTCGCGAGCATGCCCTCGTCGGCCAGGCGCACTTCCTCGTGACGCGAGCCGACCGTCGGGGACGGGCCGAGGCCGTCCCGGTTGGTGTGCAGAACCGAGAACACCAGGCGGCCGCCGGGGCGGATGCGTGGGGCGAGTGCCGGGAGGAGCCGGTGCGGGTCGATGAAGCCGAAGGCGTGCGTCGCGTACGCGACGTCGTACGGCTCCGCCTCCCGCTGGAGGTGATCCAGGACGTCGGCCAGGACGAAGCGCACGCCCGGTTCGCCCGCGCCGTACCGGTCGAGTGCCCGCTGGTGCTGCGTGGGTGAGCCGTCGACCGCGTCGACGGCCGCACCGTACGCGCGGGCCAGGTGCACCGCGTAACGGCCCGTGCCACTGCCGACGTCGAGCACCCGGAGGCCGGCGAGGTCGCCGAGGACCTCATCGCCGGGCCCCTCGCCCCAGAACCCCCAGTCCATACGCACGGGTTCGGGCGGGTTGGTCCCGCGGTCGAGGTGGAAGCGCCCGAAGTCGGTCCACACCCGGCGCTCGGCGGTCATGTCGTTCATCGACGTCCCCTCGTCTCGGTACTGAAGTCGCCCCGGGCTCGCGGGGCGTAGCAGCGCGCGTTGCCGGCATGTCGGGGTGCCACTCACCGCTCACCGCCGTTCTTCACCGTGCCGGCCCGCCGCCGGGGTCCCGGCACCGGGGCGTCCTGGTACTGCCGGGCCTGCATCTCGTACAGCGTTCGGTAGTGGCCTTGGTCGAGCGCCATCAGGTCGGCGTGGCTGCCGTGTTCGATCAGGCGCCCGTCGTGGAGGACGTAGATCAGGTCGGCGGTCGCGGTGGCGGCGAGCCGGTGGGTGATGAGCAGGACCGTCGTGCCGTCGTCGGTCAGGGAGCGCAGGGCCTGGAAGGCTTCGATCTCGGCTTTCGGGTCCAGGGCGGAGGTCGGCTCGTCGACGATCATCAGCGGGGCGCGGCGGTAGCGGGCCCGGGCGCTGCCCAGGCGCTGCCACTGTCCGCCGGAGAGCTGGGTGCTGCGCTCGAACCCGCTGACGACGATGCTGTCCCACCGGTCGGGCAGCGAGTCGACGACGTCGAGAGCGTCGGCGTCGAGAGCGGCCCGCTCGATCCGGTTCTGGTCGAGGTCCTGGTCGGGGCGGCCGATGTGGATGTTGGCCCGGGCGGTCATGGACCAGTGGGGGAAGTCCTGGCACAGCAGGCCCACTTGACCGAAGAGGGCGTCGCGGTCGGCCTGGCGTACGTCGACGCCGTTGAAGAAGACCTGGCCCTGTGAGGGCAGGTACAGTCCGGCGACGAGCTTGGACAGCGTCGTCTTGCCGCTGCCGTTCTCGCCGACCAGGGCCACCACCTTCCCCGCGGGGATCGTCAGGGAGACCTCTTCGAGGGCCGGCAGCTTGGCCTCCGGGTAGGAGAAGGTGACGTTCTCGCAGCGCACCTCGACCGGGCCCTCGGGCAAGGGAAGCCCGCCGGTGGGGATGGCGTGGCGGTCGGCCAGCTCGTAGGAGGTCTCCAGGTCGGACAGGTACATCGACTCCTCGTAGAGCCGGTTCATGGTCATCACCAGCCCGGTGAGGTTCTGGCTCGACGTACGCACCGCGAGCACGGCCGTACCGGCGGCCGCCAGCGGGATGTCGCCGTACCACAGCAACGCCCACAGGGCTCCGTAGGAGATGAGCGCGGCCACTCCGGAGAGCGCCGACGCCGCGAGGTCGGTGCCGGCTTCGGCGTAGGCCAGGCGCTGTTTCTCCAGAGCCGAGGTGGCGGCCATGTCCTCGTAGGCCCCCGCCAGCAGATCACCGGCCTTGTGTGCCTTGACCTCCGGGCCCGCCTCGGGGCGGGAGAGCTGATAGGTGATCATGTCGGTCGCCCGGACATGGTCGAGCCAGACGCGGCGTGAGGCGTAGTTCCGGCGGACGACCGCCACCGCGCCCCACGCCTTGGGCGCCGCGATCAGCAGCAGCGCGCCCACGAGGACGGGGTGCAGGAGCACCAGCACCCCGGCCGCGGCCACCAGACCGATGACGGTGTTGATGACCTGGATGGCCGAGCCGAGCATCGAGCGGATGGAGCGGATGCCGTACCGGCCGGCGTCCAGGGCCCGCTGGGCCTCCTTGTTCTCCAGCGTCGCGAGCTCCACCCGGGCCAGGCCCCGGTAGTACCGCGCCGTGCAGGCCCGCTCGATCTTCGGCTCCAGACGCCCGGACACCGCCACGCTCAGCGCGGACAGCACCGAGGACGCCACCGTCACCGCGGCCGCCGCACCGAGCGCGGGGGCGGCGTCCACGAGCCGGTCGGCGGTCGGGCCGGCGGAGAAGATCGCTACGAGGATCTGGTTGGTGGCCACGAGCGTGAAGGCCCGCATCAGCCCGATGCCCAGCTCGGCCCCGAGCAGCACCAGCAGAGCCCGGCGGTCCTCACGCCACGCGGCCCGCGCGACGATCGACATCATCGCCGGGAACTGCCTCGCCATCGACCAGAACGACACGCGCAGCAACGGGTTCTCGTACTGCGCCCATGACTTGTCATGCCTCAACGCCCCGCTGAACAAGAGCTGTTCACTGCGGGAGAGAGCCGGCTTGCCGACCGGCTTCCTGAATCGGTTGAACACCACACCTCCGGAAGGGGAAATCCACACGATGGGCAGCGGTGAGGGCCTGACGCGGCCCTTCGATCACGGCGCTTCGTTCACCCGCGCCCTCCCCTCGGCCGGCCGTGCCCGGACAGCGGGTCGCGCCTCCCCATGGAGGCTGTAGAGGGACTGGGTTCGAACGGCAAGGGCATTCTCGTGCCGTTGGTACGGCGGGTGTGGAGGTGATGCACTGCGCCTCCTCTTTGACGCGTGGATCGGACGGACGATCGGAAAAACGACCCCCGATCGGGTCCGTCACGGCCTCCGGAGGGCGCTTCGTCGCGCGTGAATTCGGTATCGCGTCAATCCACGTGCCCGCACAGGGCAGGGGCCCGCGGCGGGCTTGTGCGATTCACCCGGCCGTGGCCGGTCACCCGATCCGGGGGTTGCGTCGCGGTGGCCAAGGCCGGCGGTGGGGCTCGGGCCGAGCCCAGGCAGAATCGGCTGGAGTCGGCTACGGGTGGTCCGGCCGGTCACGCGTCGCACGCCCACCGACGACGTCACCCGCTCAACTCCAGGTCGGTCAGGCCCCGTCCCGGGCATTGCTCAGGACGGAATGATTGCGTGCCGAACTGTGCATTGCCGCCACGGCATCCCCTGTCGAGACTCGACATGTCCGCGAGCGCGGGCGACGCGGTCGCCGAAATATGCGTCGGCAACACTGGGAGAGTGTCGTGCGAAACAGGAGTGTTCTGATCTCCGGAGCGAGTGTGACGGGTCTGGCTCTGGCCTACTGGTTGCAACGCGCGGGTTTCCGACCGACCGTCGTGGAGCGGGCGCCCGGCTTGCGCGAGGGCGGGCAGGCCATCGACATCCGTGGCGTCGCGCTACAGGTCGTGGAGCGGATGGGGTTGCTCAAGGAGGTCCGAGCCGCGACGACCGACATGCGCGGGATGTCGTTCGTGGACAGCCGGGGTGAGGAGTTGTCCAGGTCCACCGAGGCCACCCTGACCGGCGGGTTGATCGACAACGACGACGTCGAGATCATGCGGGACGACCTGACAGCCCTGCTGTTCGACGCGAGCCACTCCAGGACCGAGTACCTGTTCGGCGATGTCATCACCTCCATCACACAGGAGGACGACGCCGTGGCGGTCGGCTTCCGGAGCAGCCGTCCGCGCCGTTTCGACCTGGTGATCGGGGCGGACGGCCTGCACTCCGGTGTGCGTCAGCTGGCCTTCGGTCCCGAGTCCGAGTTCGTCCACTTCCTCGGCAGCTACCTCGCGGTCTTCAGCGTGGAGAACTTCCTCGGCCCGGAGAGAAGGACGAGGCATGCGACGCGGCCCGGGATGGACGGCGAACCTCCTCGCTCTGCCCGAGGCGACCGTGGCGGTGCGGGGCCGTGATGTCCCGGTGCGTGCGCGGCTCGTGGAAGGCTCTGAACGGGCGGAGATCTGGGCGGCGTTCGTGGCGATGGCCCGCAGTTACCAGGCCTACGAGCAGCGGTGCGCGCGTAACCTGCGGCTGTTCCTTCTCGACCCGGTGCACGCGGCCGACATCCCGGCACTCGGCACCGGCGGCTGTCGTGGATCCGGCGAACACCTGCCGGGAGCCGCGGCGCCGTCAGCGGTCTCCGCCCGCTGATCGCTCAGGCGTGCCGCAGCGTCGCGGTGGCGATCTCCAGGAAGTCGCGCACCAGCTTCTCGTGCCGGCCCACGGGGACGGCCAGGCACGTCTCGGCCCCTGGGGCGTCCGTCACCGGGATGTGGACGAGGTCGGGGCGGGAGTAGGAGCGCGCGACGCTCAGCGGGACGAGCGCGATGCCGTGCCCGGAGGCGATGAGCTCGAACTTCTCCTCAAGTGAGGACGTGCGCCGCGTCGGTGTGTCGAGCATCCGCTCGTCGGCGAGGTCCGCGGAGGTGAGCTCGTCACGGTGTGCGAGCGGGTGCGTCGCGGGCATGCAGGCGATCCTGGGTTCGTGGCCGATGGGGATGATGTGCAACCCGGAGTCGTCGAACGGCCGTCGCAGATAGCCGACCTGGGCCCGGCCGTCCCGGAGCGGCGCGTCCCTCTCCCACCAGGGCGAGGGGACGAGGTCGGTCTCGACGTCCGGGTGGCGCGACGCGAACGCCCGGATCGCCTCCGACACGCGCAGCCCGTGGGAGAAGGTGACGACGAGCCGCTGGACGCCCCGGTCGGCGTCGTGCACGCGCCGCACCGCCGCGGCGACGGCCGCGAGGATCCCCCGCGCCTCTTCCTGGAGCTGCTTCCCGGCGACGGTCAGCTCCACGCTGCGGGTGGTCCGTACCAGCAGCGTGCACTCCAACTCCTGCTCCAGGGCCTTGATCTGACGGCTGAGCACCGGCTGGGTGATGTAGAGCTGTTCCGCCGCCCGGCCGAAGTGCCGGTACTCGGCCACCGCCGCGAAGTAGCGGAGCTTGCGCAGATCGAGGTCCATGCCTTCAAGGTATCAATCGCCAGGAAGGGTATTGGACGCCGTGGGTGGCCCGCCCCGAGACTCGAAGCATGATCGTCATAACCGCTCCGACCGGCCAGATCGGCGGCCGGCTCCTGGACATCCTGCTCAAAGAGGCTCCCTCGCGCGGCGAAGAGCTGCGCGTCGTCCTGCGCGACCCCGCGAAACTCCCCGAGGCGGTCCGCGCCCGCGTCGATGTCGTCACCGGCTCGCACGACGACGCCGAGGTCGTGGACCGGGCCTTCACCGGCGCGGACGCCGTCTTCTGGCTCGTCCCGCCGGCCCCGCCGCGGACACCGAGCCTGGACGCGGCGTACTCCGGGTTCACCGGCGCGGCCGCGAAGGCGTTCACGGCCCACGGTGTGGGCCACGTCGTCGGCGTCTCGGCGCTCGGCCGCGGCACCCCCGTCGCCGACCGCGCCGGGCACGTCACCGCGTCGCTGGCCATGGACGACCTCATCGCGAGTACGGGCGTGGCCTACCGGGCGCTCGCGAACCCGACCTTCATGGACAACCTGCTGTGGCAGGTGTCCTCGATCCGCGACCACGGCGTGTTCACCGGCACGGTCGCCGCCGACCGCAAGGCACCGGTGGCCGCCACCCGGGACATCGCCGCGGCCGCCGCCGGCCTGCTGCTCGACCGCTCGTGGACGGGCACGGGCGAGGTCCCGGTGCTGGGCCCCGAGGACCTCTCGGCGAACGACATGGCACACGTGATGTCCGACGTGCTCGGCCGCCCGGTCCGCTACGAACGGCAGTCGCTCGACGACTTCCGCGCCGCGCTCACCGGCCAGGGCGCCGGGGACGCGGTCGTGGAAGGCTACGTGGACATGATGCGCTCCAAGGACGCCGGCCTCGACGACGGCGTACGGCGCACCGCTGGGACCGCGAGCCCGACCGCATTCCGCCGATGGTGCGAAGAGGTTCTCAAGCCGGCGGTCCAGGCATGAGCGCCAGGACCGCCCTCATCGTCGGGGCGTCCCGCACCCTCGGGCTCGGACTCGCCACCGAGTACGCCCGCCGCGGCTGGAACGTCATCGGGACCGTACGCGGCAGTCACCGCACCGGTCTCCACGACCTGGCCGAGGCATCCGGGGGCAGGGTCACCGTCGAGTCACTGGACATGACCAAGCCGGAGCAAGTCAGCGCGCTGCGCGGCCGTCTGGCGGACCGCACCCTCGACCTGCTGTTCGTCAACGCCGCCGTCACGAGGGGCGACATCCCGATCGCCGACGTCCCGGAGGAGATGTTCACCGAGGTCATGGTCACGAACGCGCTCAGCCCCATGCGCGTGGTCGAGTCCTTCCGCTCGCTGGTCGCGCCGACCGGGACCATCGGCGTCATGTCCTCGCGCCAGGGCAGCATCGGTTTGAACACCAGGGGCGGTCAGGACCTCTACCGCGCCAGCAAGTCCGCCCTGAACCAGCTCATGCGCAGCTATGCCGCCCGGTACGCCGGATCCGCGCACACGCTCCTGCTCATCAACCCCGGCCATGTCCGCACCGAACTCGGCGGGCCGGACGCCCCGTTGACCATCGGCCAGTCCATCCCGGGGGTGGCGGACACGATCGACCGCCACAGCGGCGAACCCGGCCTGAAGTTCCTCGACCACCAGGACCAGACCGTTCCCTGGTAGCGGCCGCTGTTCGCGACGCACACCGTCGAGCGCGCCCCCTTGCCCGTCCCGCGCAACCTGATGACCAGGCGCCGTCGCCCGCTGGAGGCGACGGCGCCTGGTCACGTCGGAACCCGTACGGGCCAGCCATCACGCACCCCTCCCACGGCCTTCGGCCCAGGGCGAGGAAATGGCCTGCGAACGGGGCCGGTATGTTGCTCAGGACAACCGCAAACTACCTGGTCGTAGGCGTGCGCCAACGGGCAAGGGGAGGCCTCAGGAGTCGGTTCGCAGGGTGCCCTTTCGTCCTACTCGGGTGGTGCGGGAAAGGACCGGCGGGCCGTGTGGGTGCGAGCGGCCAGCGGCACACATGAAGGACAAGGTGGGGGCGGGATGAGTGAGCACGGCCGACGGACGCGTCACCGTACGGTGGACCGGGTCGCGTGGATCCTGGAGGCCGCGGCGCGGGCGCCGGGCGGGGTGACCGTGGCCGAGTTGGCACGGGCGGTCGATGCGCCGGCGAGTTCGGTGCAGGATCTGGTCAACGGCCTTGTCGCGACGGGCTTCCTGCTGGAACAGCACCGGCGCTTCAGGCTCGGGCCCGCCCCGCACGTCCTCAACCTCATCGCCGGCCGGGTCGTCCCACGGATCAGTCAGGCCGAGCTCGACGGACTGAGCCGCGTCGCGGGCACCCCGGTGCTGCTCACGGTGCGGGTCGGGCTCGACGCCGTGCACCTCGCGCGCGGCGGCGAGGACGAGATTCCCCACCTCGTGCCGCTCGCCGACGAGCACGTCGCCCGGCCGCTGCTGCGCACCGCCGCGGGCCGGTTGCTGCTGGCCTTCACCGACGAGACGGAGCGCCGTGGGCTGCTCGACGAGCTCGCCCGCCACGACCCCGAGGCGGTCGCCGAGTTCCGCCGCGCTCTTCCGGCGATCCGCGCGTCGCGGATCAGCCGCAGCGAGGGCCTGGCCGACCCCGAGGTCAGCTCGCTCGCGATTCCCGTCACCGAGGGCTCCGTCGTCACGGGAGCGCTCGTTCTGACGCACCGGCGCCGCGGCCGCTCGGAGCGGCTGTCCCTGGACCGGGCGGCGGCCCGGCTCCTCGCGCACCTCCAGGAGAGTCGGATGTGACGTCCGCACCGATTCACGGATATCCGTGAATCCGGGCACTCGCGCAGGACCGGGAACGAGTATCCCGGCATGACTTCGAACACGCTGACCACGACCGGGCCGACGCCCCCCACCGGCGAGATCGTCTCCCGGCTGCTGCACACCCTCGGCGACCCCGATCCGGCCCGGGGAGCCGAGGACATCACCCTCGTCGGGACCGACCCCCTGGTGCCCTCCGTGCACCGCCTCGCCGATGCCATGTCCGCCGCGATCGGTGTCTTCGGCCGGCAGACAGCGGCGCTCGGCGAACAGCGCGGTCACCGGCACCAGAGCGTGGAGGTGCAGGCCGGAGCCGCGATCGACCAGCTCATGGCGACGTATCACACCACGCTCTCGGGGCGCCCGCTCGAAACCCTCCTCGACGATCCGTCGCTGCTCGGCAACAACGACTTCTACCGGGCGCGCGACGGCCGTTGGATCTTCATCATCACCACCTATCCTCACCTGCGGGACGCGGTCTGCTCCGTGCTGAAGTGCGGGCTCGACAAGGTGGGGATCGCGCAGGCCGCGGCCGGCTGGGACGCCTTCACGCTGGAGGAGGCCATCTGCGCGCGGGGCGGCGTCGCCTGCGTGGTGCGCAGCCGGGACGAGTGGCTCGCGCACCCGGCGGGGCGGTACGTCGCGCAGCGCCCGGTCGTCGAGATCGAGCGCGTCGGCGACGGACCGGTCCGCCCGCTGGAACCGATCGGCGAGGCCGACGAGGCGCTCACGGGCGTGCGGGTGCTCGATCTCACCCATGTCATCGCGGGTCCCGTCGCGGCACGGCTCCTGGCCCAGTTCGGCGCCGACGTGCTGCACGTGACGCGCCCCGACCGCCCCGACCCGATCCCGATGATCGCGATGACCGGCGGCGGCAAGCGCAACGCCTACTGCGACCTGCGCGACGACCACGACCGCGCGGCCTTCCACGACGCGCTCCAGGACGCGGACGTCTTCGTGCACGCCTACCGGGGACTCGCCCGGCACGGGGCGTCGACCGAGGAACTCGTCCGGCGCCGCCCCGGGCTCATCACCCTCGAATACCACGCCTGGGGCGCCGAAGGCCCCTGGGGCGCACGCGGCGGGTTCGACCAACTCGCCTGCTCCGCGACCGGATTCGCCGTCGAGGAGTGGACCGACCGGCCGTCGCTGCCGCCGACATACCTCCTCAACGACTACCTCGCCGCCTACCTCGGGGCCGCCGCCGTCGCAACGGTCCTGCGCCGGCGTGCGACGGAAGGCGGCTCGTGGCGGATCCGCGTGACCTTGGCCGGGGTGTGCAACTGGGTGCAGGAACTCGGGCTGCTGGCACGGGAGGACGTACGCGACCTGCCCCGTCCCGGGCGCGCGCTCGCCGCGCTGTCGACCACCGGGACCGACTTCGGCCCGCTCACCGAACCGGCGACGCCGTTCGCGTACAGCGGTCGCCCGGTCCCCCAGCCCGGCCGGCGGTCACCGCTCGGGTCCGCAGAGCTCCAGTGGCGCTAGCCACTTCTTCGGCTCACACCGGGATCACCGCGACCGTCTTCCTGACCGGGCTCGCCCTCGCCTCCCTCTTCACCTGGCCGGCGAGCCCCCGGCACGGCACCACGTGTCCGCCGCCGGCCGTACCGCACCACCGTTCGTCCACCCCACCCGACAGCCCCCAGGAGGCACCGAAAGATGTCCGAGAAGCCGAGCGGTCCGTCCGGCCGTGGACTCCTCTCCGGAGTCCGCGTCATCGAACTGGCCAGCGTGATCATGGCCCCGTACGCCGCCCAGCAGCTCGGCGACCTGGGCGCGGACGTGATCAAGGTCGAGCCGCCCACCGGTGACATGACGCGCCACTACCCTCCGCGGCGCCACCCCGGCATGGGCGGCCCGGCGCTCAACCTCAACCGCAACAAGCGCAGCGCCGCCATCGACCTCAAGGCCCCGCACGGCCGCGACGCCCTGCTCGCCCTGCTGCGCACCGCCGACGTCTTCATCACCAACCTGCGCCCGCAGGCCCTGGAGAAGCTCCGCCTCGGCTACGACGACGTCGCGGCCCTCAACCCCGGCCTGATCTACGCCAACGCCCAGGGTTTCCGCAGCGACAGCCGCTACGGATCCCACGCCGCCTACGACGACATCATCCAGGCGGCCAGTGGCCTGGTCTGGCTCAACCACAAGGTCTCCGGCCAGCCGCACTACGTCCCCACCGTGCTGGCCGACAAGATCTGCGGCATGCAGATCGCGCAGTCGGTGCTCGCCGCGCTGCACTACCGGGAGCACGGCGGCACCGGCCAGCACATCGAGGTCCCGATGGCGGACACCATGCTCGCCTTCAACCTGGTCGAGCACCTGGGCGCGGCTTCCCTGGAGCCCGACGGGGCGTTCGGTTCGGCGCGCTCGCTCAGCCCGGAGCGCCGGGCCCAGCGCACCGCCGACGGCTGGATGTGCATCCTGCCGCACAGCGACCGGAACTGGCGGGACTTCACCGCCTTCGTCGGCCGCCCCGACCTGGCCGACGACCCGCGCTTCGCCACCGGCCCCGACCGGGCCCGCAACGCCGACCAGTTCTATCCGCTGCTCGCCGAACTGACTCCACGTCATAGCAGCGCCGAATGGCAGGAGTTCTGCGACCGGGTGGGCATCGCCGCCGCCCCGGTGCTCGACCTGGAGTCCGCCGCCACCACCGCCTACGCCCAAGAGGGCGGCCTGCTGCGCGATGCCGAGCACCCCACCGAGGGCCCCTACCGGGTGATCGGCCGCCCGGTCCGCTACTCGGCCGACCCGGAGCCGGAGCTGCTGCCCTGCCCGGGCATCGGGCAGCACACCGACGAGGTCCTCCTCGAAGCGGGCTTCGACCCTTCCTTGCTGCACTCCGCGAACTGACCGAATTCCCCTAACGAAAACCATCCGTTGATACACCAACACGGAAGCTGATGATCCATGTCTCCTTCGACGCTTTCGCCGATCGCGTTCCCCGACGTCGCCCTGCCCGCGTCGGCCCGCCTCCTGCGCGCCGAGGTCCGCGCCTTCCTCGATGAGGAGCGCACCCGCGGCACCGTGCTCGGCCGCCCCGACTCCTGGCTGGCCGGCTGGGATGCGGCCTTCAGCCGCCGCCTCGCCGAGCGCGGCTGGGTCGGCATGGCCCTGCCCACCGAGTACGGCGGGGCGGGCCGCGGCTTCCTGGAGCGCTATGTGGTGATCGAGGAACTGCTCGCCGCCGGTGCCCCGGTCAGCGCCCACTGGGTATCCGACCGACAGGCCGGCCCGTCCGTACTCCGGCACGGCACCGAGGAACAGCGCCGCTTCTTCCTGCCGAGGATCGCCGCCGGACAGTGCTTCTTCTCCATCGGCATGAGCGAGAAGAGCAGCGGCTCCGACCTCGCCTCGGTGCGTACCCGCGCCGAACGCACCGCCGACGGCTGGCGGTTGACCGGCACCAAGATGTGGACCGGCGGCGCCCACGTCAACGACTACGCCATCGTGCTGGCCCGCACCGACGACGCCGAGGACAAACACGCCGGCCTCAGTCAGTTCATCGTCGATCTGCGCGCCCCTGGCGTACGGGTCGAGCCGATCCGGCTGATGAGCGGCGAGCACCGCTTCAACGCCTTCCACCTCGAAGGCGTCGACGTCCCCGACGGCATGCTGCTCGGGCAGCGGGGCGACGGCTGGAAGCAGGTCACCGGCGAACTCGCCTTCGAACGCAGCGGCCCGGAACGCTACCTTTCCACCTTCCCCCTGCTGGTCTCCCTGCTCCGCCAGCTCGGTAAGGGTTCCGCCACGGCCGAACAGCTCACCGGGGTCGGCATCCTGACGGCTCGTCTGCACAGCATCCGCCGGCTCTCCCTCGGCGTGGCCGCCGCACTGGACGCCGGAGCCTCGCCCGACGTCCAGGCCGCCCTGGTCAAGGACCTCGGCACCCGCCTGGAGGGCACGCTCATCGACACCGTCCGCAGCATCCTGCCGACCCCGGCGGACCCGCACGCCACCCCCGGCACCCACACCGAACTGCTCGCTTTCGCCCTGCTGCACAGCCCTGGCTACACCCTGCGCGGCGGCACCAACGAAATCCTTCGCGGCATCATCACTCGTGGTCTGGAGCAGCACTGATGAACACCCACACGATCGACACCAGCACCCCCGCCATACCCGCCGACGACTACGACACCGCCGTCTTCTTCACCGATCCGGACGCCATCGCCACCGTCACCAACACCACCGCCCCGGACGCAGTGGCCCTCCCCTCCCCCGACGCCTCTACCGCCGAACTCCTCGCCGCCGCGCAGGAGGCGGGACGCCGTGCCGTCCCCGCCCCGTTCGCCGAAACCGCCCTGGTCGCCCGCCCGCTGCTGCGCCGCGTCGGTCTCCCCGTCCCCGAGGGCCCGCTCAGCTACGCCATCGCCCCCGATCTGACGATCCGTTACGCCCACCCGGCCGCCTCGGGTGTCGGCTCGGCCGGCTGCTTCGGCGAGGACGACACCCTGCTGGTCAGCGGCACCTTGCGCCGCGTCCCCTGGGCCCGCGCCGCCGACGCCGTGGTCGTCCTGGCGGCCGCCCCCTCCGGCCCCGTCCTCTTCACCCTCACCCCGGACCAGGCCGTTCTCACCCCCGGTGGCAATCTCGCCGAGGAACCCCGCGACGACCTGCATCTCGCCGCCCTTGAGGTCCCCGCCTCCCACGTCCGCCGGATCTCCCCGGAGCTGCTCGACGAGGCACGGCTCCGCGCGGCCCTGGCGCGGTCGGCCCTCATCGCCGGAGCCGCCGCACGGTGCGTCGAGCTGACGGTCGCCCACACCACCGCCCGCACCCAGTTCGGCCGTCCGCTCAGCCGTTTCCAGGCCGTCAAGCAGGAAGAGGCACGGCTGATCGAGGAGGCCGCCCTGGTGCGTGCCGCTGTCCAAGCCGCCGCCGCACCACTGGACACCGGCAGCTCGGCCGCACACTTCGCCGTCGCCGCCGCCAAGACCCAGGCATCCGCCTCGGCCGCCGAGATCGCCCGTATCGCCCACCAACTCCACGGCGCCATCGGCATCACCCAGCTCAACCCGCTCCACCTCGCCACCACCCGCCTGTGGTCCTGGCGCGACGAGGACGGTGACGAGACCTACTGGGCGCGCCGCCTGGCCCGGCCCCTCACCGCCGCCGGCCTCTGGCCCGCCCTCACCACCGAGCCCTGACCCCCGCCCCCATGTTGGAAGTCCGGGGATATTTCGCGCACCCCGCCTCTGACCTGGATGGCGAAATCATCGTTCGGCCGCTGAATGAGCAAATGATCGCCCCGAGGGCAGCCCTGCGGCTGCCCTCGGGGCGATCTGGCATCAGCCCCGGGCTTCGATCTTCAGGTCACCCTGGGTCTGCGTGCGGGCGAAGTCGCCGGCGAGAAGGGTGTGCGGGTAGCCGAGGTGAATCGCGCTCGCGTCGTCGAGGCGGGCCAGGTGGGAGGCGGTGAGGTCGACCTCCAGGGCGCCCAGGTTGTCCTCCAGTTGTGTGGGGGTGCGGGCGCCGATGATCGGTGCCGTCACGCCGGGGTTCTGCAGAGTCCAGGCCAGAGCGACCTGGGCGGGCGTGCGGCCCAGCTCCGTGGCGACCTCCTTCACCATGTCGGCGACGGCGAGGTTGCGTTCGGTCACCGAGCCCATGGTGTGGTTGAGGCTCTTGCGGGTACTTTCCCCGGATCCGGTGCTCGGGCCGGCCAGATCGTCGCGGCTGTACTTGCCGGTGAGCACCCCGCCACCCATCGGTGAATACGGGACCACGCCAAGGCCCATCTCCCCCGCCATGGGGATCAGGTCACGTTCCCCGGCACGCTGGATCAGACTGTATTCGATCTGCAGGGCGATCAGGGGCGACCAGCCGCGCAGGTCGGCGATCGCCTGCATGCGCGACACCTGCCAGGCCGGGGCGTTGGAGATCGCCACGTACAAGACCTTGCCCTGCCGGACCAGGTCGTCCATGCCACGCAGGATCTCCTCGACCGGCGTCGTGAAATCCCACAGGTGCAGGTAGAGCAGATCGATGTAGTCCGTCTTCAGCCGTCGCAGACTGGATTCCACCGACGCGAACAGGTTCTTGCGGTGCGGGCCCCCGGAATTCGGATCGCCGGGCCGGCGCAGCGTCGAGTATTTCGTCGCGAGGACCAGGCTTTCGCGGTTGTCGCGGGTGAATTCGCCCAGCAGGCGCTCGGAGCTGCCATCGGTGTAGGTGTCGGCGGTGTCGATGAAGTTGCCGCCGCGCTCGACGTAGAGGTCGAACAGCTTGCGTGCGTCGTCCTGGTCGGCGCCCCAGCCCCACTCGGTGCCGAAGGTCGCCGCGCCCAGTGCCAGCGGTGAGACCCGCAGCCCGGAGCGGCCGAGAAGCCGGTAGGTGTCGAGGGTGAGCGACATCATGTCCTCCTGCGCTTGTGATCCGTTGCCGGGAACGAGTCTGTGACAGCCGGGAGCCGGAGGTAAGGGAAGAGGATTCCTGGGAACGCCAGTCCTACCCTGGTTGTTGCATCGACCATGATGCCCCGTACCGTGGACAGGACACAGGAGTTGGCCGCGTTCTTGCGGACCCGACGCGAACGCTTGAATCCGCACGATTTCGACCTGCCCTTGGGCCGGCGGTCCCGGCGGACCCCCGGACTGCGCCGCGAAGAGGTCGCCGAACTGGCCGGGGTCAGCACCGACTACATCGTGCGACTGGAACAGGCCCGCGGGCTGCGGCCCTCGGCGGACGCGACGGAGGCGCTGGCCCGGGCACTGCGCCTGGCCCCCGACGAACGCGCCTACCTCTTCGACCTGGCCCAGCAGCGCCCCCGCAACGCCGACAAGCCAGCCACCAGCGCGGCGCCGCCGCTGGCCCGGCTGGTCGCCGACCTGTCGCCGCTGCCGGCCATGCTGATGAACCACCGCTACGACATCCTGGCCTGGAACGACGAAATGGCGAGGCTGCTCGTGGATTTCGACACCCTGCCACCCTCACAGCGCAATGCGATGTGGCTGTGCCTGATGCATCCGGAGCTGCGCGATCTATACGTCGACCGCGAACGCGTCGTGCGGGAGGGAATCGCCCACCTCCGCGCCGCGTGGGCCGCGCATCCGGAGGATCAGGCGTTGACCGACCTCATCTCCGAATTCACCACTCACGACGAGGACTTCGCGCGGCTGTGGGCCGATCGGGACATCCATGTCAACGGCCGCGGACGCAAGGTGATGCGGCATCCTGACGTCGGTGTGATCACAGTGGATTTCGAAGTGCTGATGCCACTTCAAGACCCGGACCAGCGGTTGGTGATCTACCGCGCCATGGACGACGAGAGCCAGTCGGCATTGGACCGGTTGTGCGCGCGGTGATGTCGAACCGTCCGTGCACTGAGGGCTGCGCGTCCCGCGCCGACGGCGGGCCCGGCTGAAGGCGGCCCTGCTCGGACGGCCGACCGGTCCGACCCGGTCGGCGGTGGAGAGACGGGCGGCACCGAGTCTCCAGCTGGGATCACTGAGCGGAGACCTTGTGGACGGTGGTGTCGTCGGGGTTCAGCCGCCGCCCGTCCGCCGACAGCACCTCCAGTGCGGGCAGGCGGTGTCCCTGCCGTCGGTCGACCAACTCCGAGTGCGGTTCGCCGGGGGCGAAGAAGTTCTGTTCGCCCCACTGCCGCAACGCCACGATGACGGGGAAGAGCGCCTTGCCCTTCGGAGTCAGTACGTATTCGCGGTAGGCGCTGCCGTCCGAGGCGGGAACGGATTCGAGGACACCGCCCGCGACCAGGGTGCGCAGCCGCGCGGTGAGGATGTTCTTGGCCACGCCAAGGCTGCGCTGGAACTCCCCGAAGCGCCGGCTCCCGTCGAAGGCGTCCCGCACGATCAGCAGGGACCACCAGTCGCCGATCGCGTCCACCGACCGGGCGACGGGGCATTCACTGTCGTCGAAGCGCGTCCTGGTCACCATGGCGTCCTCCACTCCCACATCGGTTGCAACATGCTACCTGAGTAGTTACCGTCGCCACTGGTAGCGAGATGAAACCAGAACGAGAGGGAGTGCCGATGCCCGGCAACGGTGAGGCTCTGACACGACGGACCGAGACCCGAGGTGAGGAGGGTCCCGCGCCCGCCCTGTCCCGTGGCGTCGTCACACTGTTCGCCGTCGCTTGTGGGGCCGCGGTGGCCAACGTCTACTTCTCCCAGCCGCTCCTGGTGACCATGGGTCACGACCTCGCCATGAGCCCGGCACTCGTCGGCAGCGTGGTCACCCTCACGCACGTCGGATACGGACTGGGTCTCTTCTTCCTCGTGCCGCTGGGCGACGTGGCCGACCGCCGACGGCTCATCGTGGCCCAGTTACTCCTCCTGGTGGTGGCGCTGACCGTGGTGGCCGTCGCCCACACGGCGGCGGTCCTGCTCGCGGGCATGGCCGCGACAGGGCTCCTCGCGGTCGTCACACAGACACTGGTGGCCTTCGCGGCATCACTGGCCCCTCCCGCCGAACGCGGACGTGTCGTCGGTCTGGTCACCAGCGGCGTGGTCATCGGGATCCTGCTCGCCCGCACCGCGGCCGGCCTCATGGCCGACCTCGCGGGCTGGCGCTCCGTCTATTTCGCATCGGCGTCGCTCACCGCCCTGCTCGCCCTGGTCCTGTACCGAGTACTGCCACGCCACGGTGACGTCCCACCGACAACCCTGCGCTACGGGCAGCTCCTGCGCTCCACGATCACCTTGTTCGCGCGGGAACGACTGCTGCGGCTACGAGCCCTGTTCTGCCTGCTGATCTTCGCCGCCTTCAGCACCCTGTGGAGCAGCGTCGCGCTACCGCTCAGCGAGGCCCCGTACTCCTTTTCACACAGCGCGATCGGGGCGTTGGGACTGATCGGTGTCGCAGGCGCCCTGGCCGCGACCGTGGCGGGCCGCCTGAACGACCGCGGCCTCTCCCGCCGGGCCACCGGCATCGCCCTGTCCCTGCTCGTCGTCTCGTGGCTGCCCCTGGCCTTCACCCGCGACTCGCTCTGGGCCCTGTTCGCCGGGGTGATCCTCCTCGACCTCGCCGTGCAGGCTGTCCATGTCACCAACCAGACCCTGATCTACGCACTGCACCCGGAGGCGGGCAGTCGGCTGATCGGCGGCTACATGGTCTTCTACTCGATCGGCAGCGCCACCGGCGCCATCGCAGCGACGTCCCTCTACACGGTGGCCGGCTGGGGCGCCGTATGCGCACTGGGCGCCACGTTCAGCTGCCTCGGGCTCGTAGTGTGGGCGTTCACACGGCACAGCACCCCGGACATCGGGCGCTGATACACGACCCCGCATTCCGCCCCTCCGTCAGGTGCTCCGCACGGCGTTCCATTGGTACGAGAGGATGACTTTTCGCCCATCGGCCCGCGCTCGCACACTCCACCGTTGCCGTCTGACGCACCACTCCCCCACCAACGCTCCCGTGACCGACTCCAGGGGTAAAACCGCTGGTGGCAGCGGTGCATGGAGATCGGCGGCGGGAGGGCCGGGGCGCGAGGTCATATCTGGCGGCCCCTCAGATCGCTTGCCTGTACGAGGTTTCGGGCGGATCGCGGACATCCCGGTGTCATGTGGGTATCGCAAGGGCCCGGTAACCTACCAGTACCAACTCCCATTCCGGGACCGTTCGGTGCTTCGCGGGCGTCGCCCATGGGGTCCACGAACAACACCGGGCTCCGGGAGGGAGGTGACCTCATGGAGGGAGCTCCAAAGGGCCACCGCGGCGACAGGTGGGACCGGCTCTACCGCTGGATCCGCTGGGTCGGCCCGCTCTACACGGTTGTCAGGGCCGTGCGGGAGCTGTTGACCTGACCGAACCGCCTGTAGCAAAGGCCCCGACCCGGTGGTCGAGGCCCCGCCGTAGTTGCAGAGGGCCTCATCCCCGAGCGCTTGGCCGGCACGGAGGGGGTGAGGCTCTCGCGTTTCCCCGCGGGTGTGCCACCGCCGGGGCGGGTGCGAGGGAAACGCGTCTTCCGACACCGCCACTAAACACCGCCCCCTGGGCACTGTCAAAGGCATCACCACGCGTGGCCGCGACCGGGCCGGCCCGTCAACAAGGGTGCTGAACTGGGAAAACGGTCGGGACGCACCGTGCAGTACGAGTCAGCTCTGACACGCCGAACTCCTCCATGTGGCGAGCAGTGGCGAGCGGGGCACAGGGTGGGCACCGGGTTCACCGTCGGCGCGGATGGTGTCGCTGCCGGCGGCGGCACCGACGCTGGAGGAACAGATGCGGCCGCGTGTCAGCAACGGCGGCTGAACGGGCGCCGGAGTTGCTCCCGGCGGGCGACGCACAGGCCCTGATCGGCCCGGGTGACCGTGGCGTTGCCGACCGTTGGACCCCGTCGTGCTGCATCCTGGCGGCCGAGTGCCGGACGGCGGACGAAGCGTTCGCGGCGGGCGATCAGCAAGGGATGAACGACATGGCGGTGTGCGAGGTCTGCGACAACGACTACGAGATGGCCTTCGAGGTGCGCGCTGCGGGAGCCGTGCACGTCTTCGACAGCTTCGAGTGCGCCGCGCACAAGCTCGCGCCGATCTGCGACACCTGCGGGTGCCGCATCCTGGGCCACGGCCTGGAGACCGACGGGATGTTCTTCTGCTGCGCCCACTGCGCGCGGGCCAAGGGCTACTCCGGGCTGGCCGACCACGCCTGAGCCGTCACCGCCCCGCACGTCGGCAGGTGCTCTCACGCTCGCCCCGCCCCATGTCGACAGATCAGCGGTTGGCGCGTGCCTCGAAGAGGCTTCGCAGGTGCGTCAGGCTCTGCTTGGCCAACGGGTGCAGAGCGGGCGCGGCCGCGCGCGCTTCGCCGCGCAGCCGCTCGATGGCGTCGAGGCCGAGGGCTTCCTCAGCCTCGGTGGCGAAAGTGGGTTCGGCGAGCCAGTCGTCGAGGAGGCCGGGCGTGACCTCCAGGTGGAACTGGAGACCCCAGGCGGCCGGACCCGCACGGAATGCCTGACACTCGGTGCTCTCGGTACGGGCCAGCACGCGGGTCTCGGGGTCGGGCACGATGCGGTCACCGTGCCAATGGAGTATGGCGGGGGCGTCAGCCAGCGGGCCGACGACCGGGTCGTCACGGTCCACGTCGCGCAGCGGGGCCCAGCCGATCTCGCTCTCCCGGCCGAGCTCCGTACCCGTACGGACAGTCAGACCGTGGGCCCGAGCGAGGAGTTGGGCCCCCAGGCATACGCCCAGCGTCGGCGTCCCGGACCGCAGCGCGTCTGACAGGAGGTCACGCTCCACCTTCAGGGCAGGATGGCCTGTCAGGTCATCGGCGTTCATGGGGCCGCCCATCACCACGAGCCCCGCCAGATCCGACGCCGGCGGCAGATCGTCCAGCGAGGCGCCCGGAGTGTCGATCAGATTCCGGATGTCCACCTCCAGTCCGCTCCCGTCCAGGGCGTCGAGGATCAGGCCGGGCTTCTCGACCTCGACGTGCTGAAGGATCAGAACGGTGCTCGCAGACATGAGGTGGACTCCTGGCAGGAACGAGAAATGCGGAGGCGGATCGATGGAGACCTTAATGGGGGCAGGGCGGAAGAGACCAGGCGGGTATGGGCGACCTGACCCCTCCTGCCTGCCCTGCGCCGTACGGAGCCCGGCCGCACCGGACCGCCGACCGTTGATGGCGGCCCGCAGCGCGGACCTCGCGTACGGGCGCACCCTGCCCAGGTTGCTGCGTGAGGCCGGTCTGGACGACGTCCAGGCCGACGCGTATTTCCCGATCACCTCGCCGGCGTGTGCCGTCCTGGAGGCCGCGACCGTGCGGCAGGTCCGGCACCGCCTGGTGGCGGAGGGACTCGCCACCGACGAGCAGATCGACCGCCACTTGGCGAACGTCGCCACCGGACGCCTGGACCTGGCCACCGCCCCGATGGTCTCAGCGTGGGGACGTCGGCCGTAGCGTTCGCACAGTCCCTAATTCAGCCCGGCGATGAACTCGCTCAGCAGGCGGTTCGCCGAGCCGGACCGGAACAGGCGCGCAAGGTCCGCCCGGGCGACCTGGTGGTGGAACTCGCCTTGGTACGAGGCGTCACCGGCGTTGTGTATCAGTTCGGTCCACCATGTCGCGAAGGCCTGGTAGTTCCACACATGGAGAAGGCAGGTCGACGAGTAGCCGTCGAGCAGGGTCGAATCATGGTTGTTGGCCTGGTAATGGGTGACGGCATTCGCGAAGATCTCGGCGTCGTGCAGGGCCAGGTTCATTCCCTTCGCGCTCATCGGAGGGACGATGTGGGCGGCGTCCCCGAGCAGGTACAGCCGGCCGTGGCTCATCGGGCTGTGCACCACGCTTCGCAGCGGCACCAGTTGTGTGCCGGCGATCGGCCCCCGGGCAGCCATGGGTTCACCGAAGCGGGTCTCGAGTTCGTCCCAGATCTGCTCGTCCGTCCACTGTGACACCGAGCTGTCGAGCGGGCACTGGAGGTAGAACCGGCTCGCGTGTGGGCCGCGGGCGAACTGACCGGCGAATCCGCGTGGGTGCAGCGCCATCATGGACTGGTGACGGGCGGGAACCTCCGCGAGGACGGTCAGCCACGCGAACCCGTATTCGTGGGAGTACCGGGTGAGGCTCGCGCTGGGGATGGCCGTCCTGCTCACACCGCAGTCACCGTCACAGCCGGCGACGAACTCGCAGCTGATCACCTTTGTCGATCCGGCGCTGTCCCGATAGCGAACGTGCGGGGGTGCCTCGTCGGCGATGTTCCGCAACGAGACGTCCTCGGCGTCGAAGCGGAGGTCTCCGCCGTCGCTGACGAAGACGTCGATGAGGTTGCGGACGAGAACCTGCTGGGGGCAGAAGCGTCCGCCGTCGTGATCGTCCGGCGCGAGGGCGAGGGGACGCGTCTCGCCGTCGATCCGGAAGTTCAGCACCGGTTCGACCGGGACCCCTCCGATCACCCGGTCTTCGAGGCCCCACTCCCGGAACATGCGTGCCGCCCGGGTGTCGATGACACCGGCGCGCTGTCGCTGTTCGACGTATTCACGGCTGCGTTTCTCCAGGATGACGCAGCCGATCCCCCTGCGCAGCAGGAGGTTTCCGAGGGTGAGTCCGGCGACTCCCGCTCCTACGATCACCACAGCGGTGCTGTCGTGCGCTTCGGGGGCTGACCGGGACACTCCGGCCGGGACTGTTGTCATGCCTCCATGGTCACGGGACACCGGATCCGCGCGGCACCGTCATGCGGACAAGATGTTCCGGAAACCCGCCAAGGCCGAGCGGACTCCACCGATTCCACCGGTCGACGGCGCCGGTCCTCCGTCACCGGTCTCCGCGACGGAGCTCCGTCTGATAGCGCCCCGGCGTTTGGCCGACGATCGCTGTGAACGCTTCGATGAAGCTGGTGGGGTTGGCCCAACCCAGCCGGGTGGCCGTGTCGATGACCGCGTCCCCCTCGACCAGTCCGACCAGCGCGTGCTGGACACGCAGCAGGCTCCGCCACCGGTGGAAGCCCATCCCCAGCTCGGTCCGGAACAGACGGCTCAGGGTCCGTTCGCTCGCCCCGACCGTCCGTCCGAGCTCCGCCAAGGTGGTGGCGAGGACTCCGGCCGAAGGATAGAGCAACTGTCCGTCGGTATGACGGTGGGGTGCCACACCGTCTCCATGGGCGAGCAGTCCGCGCTTGTCCTCGATGGCGGTGGCGAGGTGGGACTTCCGGCGGATGTCAGGCACGGTTTCGAGCCTACCGATCGGAGTACGTGCTCCAGGAGGCACTGCCCTACGCGGCCACCGCGGCGAGGGCGGCCCGCGCGATCTCCGGCCGACCGCCCCGCGAGCGCGAAGACGAACAGGGACGGGTCACCTGCGAGTCGCGGTGTCCGAGGGCAGTTCGGCGAAGCGGGCGCGGTAGTCGCTGGCGAAGCGGCCGAGGTGTGAGACGCCCCACCGGTAGGCGATCGTGCCGACGGGGTCGCTGGAGGCGAGGATGTCCTCGCGGATCCGGTCGAGCCGCAGGTTGCGGACGTAGGACATGGGCGAGAGGCCGAGCCGGCCGCGGAACGCGGAGCTGAGGGTCCGCGGGCTGCAGCCTGCGGCACCGGCGATGCCGCCGAGGCTGATGTGCTCGGCGAGGTTCGCCTCTATGAACGCGAGGGCTGCCCGCAAGAAGCGCGGGTGGCCGGGTCGCGGACCGTCGTGCAGCTCGTCGGTGTGCGAGTGCGGCTGGGCCAGGAGCAGGGCGGTGACGAGACAACGCAGTTGGCTGCGCTGCAGCTCCGCGCGCTGGAACAGGTGGTCTCCCGAGTCCATCTGTTCGAGGAGGGAATGAACCAGCAGCCGCACTGCCCGGCCCTTGGACGTGGTCAGGTCGAGGGTGGGGGCGAAGCGCACGGTGGACACCGGCGGGTGACCGGTCAGCGCGGCGAATTCCTGGTCGACGAGGGCGGCGTCGATCCGCAGGCCCAGGAACCTCGTCCTCCGGCCGCTCAGGGGCCGTAGTTCCTGGGTGTCTCCGGGGTTGGCGACTCCCGCCGTCGCCTCGTCGAGGATCGCCCGCAGGCCGCCGCACGATACCGAGAGGGCTCCGGAGACACCGATGTTGACGAAGTAGGAGCCGCGGTCACGGCCCTCGGCCGGGGCGACGCGCACATCGAGTGGCGAGGCGAAGTAGCCCACCGCGAAGTCGTCCGCGGCGACACCGCGCAGCTCGTGTTCGCCGCCGCGCAGCTCGTCCAGGGGCGACGTGGCGATCGAGCCGCCGAAGAGGCGGGTGGCGGAGTTGAGCAGGTCGGCGGGGTTCTGGGATCTGGTGATGAGGTGGTTGCGCAGCGGCGTCGGCACGATGGTGGGGTCACCTCCCTGGAAGTCCATTGTCAGCCATGGCGGTTGGCCGGTTCCGTCGCGGGCGTACGAATCGAGCTGTACGCCGCGGCTGTCCCCTGCGGGCTGCCGCCTCCAGCCAGCCGGCCTCCAGCTGCCGACGAGGGCGCGGAGGTTCCACGGGGCTCTCCGCTCAGATCGGCGGGGCCATGAACAGCCCTGGGTCGACGTCGTTGTGGGACTTGGTGGCGATGAACTCGTCCATCTCGTCGGCCGTGCCCCATTGATCCGCGTTGGCGGGATCGCGCAGGTCGAAGATGTGGGGGTGCCAGGTGTCCTCGTCCAGGATCTCCAGCTCGGTGGTGTACTCGACGGTGTTGCCGGCCCGGTCGAGGAAGTAGCTGAAGGAGTTGTCGCCGGCACGGTGCCGCCCCGGCCCCCACAGCCGCTCGATGCCCAGGCGCCGCATCCGGCCCGTGCCACGCATGAACTCGTCGATTCCGCGCATCTCGAAGGAGGCGTGGTGGAAGGCCGCGTGCGGCCCGCGCACGATGCCGAAGCTGTGGTGAAAGGTGTTGCACCGCAGAAACCACATGATCTCGCCCCGGTCGCCCAGACACATCGTGTCCGAGAGGCGGAACCCCAGGTGTTTGATGTACCAGGCCACCGTGGCCTCGGGGGTGGGAGAGTTCATCAGCACGTGGGAGAGGCGCACGGGCACCGGCTCGCGGGCCTCGACCTTGCGGTGCCTGCGGGCGGAGACGTCGGCGGAGACCTCGACCACGCGGCCCTCGTTGTCGAAGAAGCGGACCGCGTAGCCGCCTCCGGGAGTGTTCAGCTTTTCAGGTTCGTGGACCAACTGAACGCTCTTCAATGCCAGTTGTGCGGCCATGGCGTCCACATCGTCGGCACTGGCCGCGCCGAAGGCGATGAGGTCGGTGCGCTTGTGGGCGTCCTCGCGCAGCCGCACCACGTACTGCTCCGGGGATCCTTCGGCTGCCAGAAACGAGACACCGGTGTCGGTGGCGGTCTCCGCCAGCCCCCACAGCTCGGTGTAGAACCGGCGCTGCTCGGCGAAGTTCGGCATGGCGATGTCGATGTGCCGCAGGTGGGTGATCGGACTTCTGTTACTCATGGCGCACTCCCTTGAACTACGCTGGTCAGCTCGGTCGTTCGGTCATCAGTCGTGCGAACGGCAGGGCGTCGGGGCACCCTTGGCGGCGGACAGTTACGCGGGCTCGGCCATGAGCCGGTGGCAGGAGTCGGCCAGCGGATACGCCTCGTGGTGGCGCTGCGCCTGTTCCAGGCCGGCGATGGCCACCGAGGTCTCCACGAGCGTTCGGCACCGCTGCGCGCGTCGGCTGACGAACGCCTGGAGCCCCGCGCCGACGAACTCGTGCCGCCCGAGTTCGCGGGCCAGTACGAGCCCGTCCTCGACGGCCAGGGCAGCGCCGCTGGCCATCTGCGGTGCGGGCGCGTGCGCGGCGTCGCCGATGACCACGCCGTTGCCCCGGTTCCAGGCGCCCTCCAGGAGCGCCGTCAGCACCGGGCGGCGCACCACCGATTCCGACGCGGACACCAGGGAACGGATCTCCTCCACCCGGCCCGGGAAGGTCTCCAGCAGTTGCCGCAGGCGCGGGGCGAGTTCGGCATCGGGCAGGACGCTCCGCTCCACACCGTTCTCCGTCAGGAACACGTACGCCTGTCCTCCCGAGAGGGGCACGAGGCCGGCCGTGCCGGCCTTCCCGGCGAACTGATGGATCCCGGTGGCCCACTGCGGGCGGGGTACCAGGGCCCGCCAGACCATCTGCCCGTGAAAGTCGAGCGAGGTCTCGAGCCCCAGCAGGCCCCGCGCCGACGAGCGGATCCCGTCCGCGCCCACCAGCAGCGCGACCTTCCGGGCCGTCCCGTCGGACAACCGGACACGGGCCGACTCCCTCTCCTGATCCACCGCGGCAACGGTCACTCCGTGGCGTACCACTACGCCGCACCGATCGGCTTCCGCGCGCAGGATGCGGTGCAGTACGGGGCGCGCGATACCGACCACCGCCGGCCGCCGCGCACCGATCAGGCGCGGCAACTGGACCTCACCCGCGGGCTCGCCGTTCACGTCCACGTGCGTGACCGTGCTCATGCCGTAGCCCTCGGCCAGACACGTATCCGCAAGACCCAGCTCGTCCAGCGCGCGCAGCGCAGGACCGGTCAGGCACAACCCCCATCCGGTAGTCGCCTCCGGCGGGCCGGCCTCGGCGATCTCGACCTGCCATCCGCCGCGTGCCAGGGCGGTGGCCGCTGTCAGACCAGCCACGCCCGCACCCACGATCACGGCTGTCCGCGCACCGCGATAGCCCTCCATGTACGCCTCCAGAGCGCCGATTTCTTCGAAACCGTAGGGCGCGTCGGCGCTCCGCGATATCCGAATCGGGCGACGGCCATCCACTGTCGGCAAGCGGCCTTCTCCCCAGAGGACCTCGTCGGCGCGCGGCCCCGCCCGTGCCTCCTCCTGGAACGAGGCCCCCAGATGGAGTTCGTACGGCACGTGGGCCTCCGAGTGGCTGCCCAGTTGCGGCGCGGCACGACGGGCCCCAGCGCCAACCGCACAGGGCGACGTCATCACCTACCGCTCCGAGTCACTCTGAAGGACCTCGGTCACCGCCTGTCGCATCTTCCAGACCGCAAGGGGGCGCTGCGATGCCAAGTGCCTCACCCCGAGCGGCCCTCTTCATCCGTATCCGCCGCCCGACCCGGACACCGGCAGGGCAGATTTCAACCACACTTGCGATTCTGCGGGATCGCACGTTCGAAGCCTCCGTCTGCACCGCACCTCGAAAAGGTAAGCAAATGCCCGGGTGCGACCCGCGCGCCACCGCGAATCCCCAGGTGAACAACCTCCACTGCCTTTTCGGTGGGCGCAGTTGTTTTGCCGGGTTGCGTTCCACTTCCCGGCACGCCGTAGCTAAGGCTTAGCTCATCAGGTTTTCCTACTAATCGCCGAGACGTCCATGGCGAAGGGAACCTCGTGACGACACCATCGGAGCAGCAACAGGCCGAAGCCCAGGCACAGTTGAGTCTCAGCACCGCGGCCGCCCGCAATCTGGCGACGACCACCAAGTCCATACCCCAGATGCAGGGCATCAGCTCGCGCTGGGTGACCCGCATGCTGCCCTGGAACGAAGTCGGCGCCGGTACGTACCGCGTCAACCGACGGCTGACCTACACCGTGGGGCGAGGGCGGGTGAGCTTCGTCAAGACCGGCGCGGACGTCCGGGTCGTGGCCTCCACTCTCACCGAAGTGCCCCCGCTGCGCGGCTTCCAGGAGGAGAGCCTCCTCACCGAGCTGGCCTCGCGTTTCACCCAGCGGGACTTCGAGCAGGGCGACGTGCTCGTCGAGGCCGGACAGCCGATCGAGGAGGTCTTCCTCATCGCGCACGGCAAACTCAGCAGGTTCGGGACCGGCAAGTACGGCGAACCCACCGTGCTCGGCGTCCTCGCCGACGGCGACCACCTCGGCGAAGAGGCCCTCCGGGAGGAGGAGCCGACCTGGGGCCACACCGTCAAGGCCACCACCAACGGCACCGTCCTCGCCCTGCCCTGGGCGGCCTTCCGGCAACTCCTCGGCCGCTCCGAGGCGCTGCGCGGCCAGATCGACAGCTACCTCAGCACCCACCAGCAGTCGGTCAACAAGAAGGGCGAGGCCGACGTCGAACTGGCCTCCGGTCACGTGGGCGAGCCCGAACTCCCCGGCACCTTCGTCAACTACGACCTCTCGCCCCGCGAGTTCGAGCTGAGCGTCGCGCAGACCGTGCTACGCGTGCACAGCAGGGTCGCCGACCTCTACAACGACCCGATGGACCAGGTCGAACAGCAGCTGCGGCTCACCATCGAGGCGCTCCGCGAACGCCAGGAGCACGAACTCGTCAACAACCGCGACTTCGGTCTGCTGCACAACGCCGACTACAACCAGCGCATCTCCACCCGATCCGGCCCGCCCACGCCCGACGACCTCGACGAACTGCTGAGCATGCGGCGCAGCACCCGGATGATGTTCGCCCACCCACGCGCCATCGCCGCCTTCGGCCGCGAGTGCAACAAGCGCGGGATCTATCCCGACAGCGTCCAGGTCGACGGGCACCTGGTGCCCGGCTGGCGGGGCGTGCCGATCTTCCCCTGCGGCAAGATCCCGATCAACGGCGGGGGCCACAACATCTCCTCCGTCCTCGCCCTGCGCACCGGCGAGGAGGACCAGGGGGTCATCGGCCTCCGCAAGACCGGACTCCCCGACGAGTACGAACCCGGCCTCAACGTACGGTTCATGGGCATCAACGACCAGGCCGTCATCTCCTACCTCGTCAGCACCTACTACTCGGCCGCCGTCCTGGTCCCCGATGCCATCGGCGTCCTGGAGAACGTCGAGGTCTCCCGTCACCGCGACTGAACCGTCCGCCGCCTCGCCGTTCCGGCGGGCGGGAACGTAAGGAGACCCGGTTGTCACTGCTCTCCCGCGCCTTCTCCACCGCGGCCACCCACGAGCTCGCCGGCCTGGTGACCGCGCTGCTGGCCCACCAGGGGCACACCGCCCCCGCCACCCTGACGCCCCTACCTCGCCGGGTGCCGGCCGGGTTCCCCGCCGGCCCCACCGGTCTGGGGACGTCCGCCGCCCGGATATCACCGGCGGCCGCGCCGCCCCGTACGCAAGCCGTACGGCCGGCGTCGAGCGGGCCGGTGCCCCCGCTCTACTGCCCGCCCGCCGTCCGCGACGACCCCGCCCTCGCCAAAGAGGTGAACGACCGGCTGGTCGCCTGGGCCGACGACGTCGGCATCTACCCGGGCCGGTCGGAGGAACTGCGGGCCACCGACTTCGGGCGCATGCTGATGCTCGTCCACCCCGACACCGACGACCCCGACCGGCTGCTGGCCGCCGGCAAGTGCGGGCTCGCGGAGTGGGCGGCCGACGACCACTACTGCGACGACGAGTCCGCCGGGGCCGACCCGCGGGCGCTCGGCCCCCGGCTGTGCGTCGCCAACGCCGCCGTGGACCCCGCCCACCTCCCGCTCCGCTACGCCCCGGAGCTGGAACGCGCCATGCGCGACGACCCCGTCCTGACCGCCCTGCGTTCGGCCGTCGAACACATCGCCCGCTACGCCGCGCCCGCCCAGCTCGGGCGGCTCGCCCACGAGATGGCCGCCCTCTTCGCCGGCTTCAACGCCGAGGCCGGCTGGCGCACCGCCGGGCGCGTGCCCCCGGTCTGGGAGTACCTCGTCAACCGCCAGTGCAACAGCTTCCTGCCGATGGTGACCCTCGTCGACGCCGTCGGCGGCTACGAGGTCCCCGCCGCCGAGTACTACGACCCCCGGGTGCGCCGCGCCTTCAGCATGGCCTGCACCGCCGCCACGCTCGTCAACGACCTCTACTCGATGGCACGCGAGAGCGCGGGTCCCGGCCTGGAGTTCAACCTCCCGACGGTGATCGCCGCCGAGGAGAAGTGCACCCTCGAAGAGGCCGTACGCCGCAGCGCCCTCGTCCACGACGAGCTCGTCCACAGCTTCGAGGCCGAGGCCGCCGCCCTCGCCGCCGACGGCTCGCCCGCGCTGCGCCGCTTCCTCGTGGGCACCTGGGGCTGGCTCGGCGGCAACCGCGAATGGCACAGCACCACCCCGCGCTACAACGCGGCATGACCGCCTCACGGGAAAGAGCGGAACAGAGGAGTTCCCCATGACCTCGATGGCCGAACACACCGCCAAGGTCCTCCGCACCCCCTACCAGAAGTCGGTCGCGGCGTACTGGGACAGTGAGCAGGCACCCGTCAACCTCCGCCTCGGCGAGGTCGACGGCCTCTACCACCACCACTACGGCGTCGGGGAATACGACCCGTCCGTGCTCGAAGGGCCGGAGGACACCCGCGACCGGCGCGTCATCGCGGAGCTCCACCGGCTGGAGACCGCCCAGGCCGAGGTCCTCCTCGACCACCTCGGCGGCATCACGGACCGGGACCGGGTCCTCGACGCCGGGTCCGGGCGCGGTGGCACCAGCTTCATGGCCCATCAGCGCTTCGGCTGCGCGGTGGACGGCGTGACGATCTCCGAGTACCAGGTCGGCTTCGCCAACTCCCAGGCCGAGGAACGGGGAGTGGCCGACCGGGTCCGCTTCCACTTCCGCAACATGCTCGACACCGGCCTCGGCACCGGCTCCCGCCGGGCCGTCTGGACCGACGAGACCACCATGTACGTCGAACTCACCCAGCTCTTCGGCGAGTTCTCCCGCCTGCTGGAGTACGGCGGCCGGTACGTCTGCATCACCGGCTGCTACAACGACGTCACCGGCGGCCGCGCCAAGGCCGTCAGCCGCATCGACGAGCACTACTCCTGCAACGTCCACCCCCGCAGCGCCTACTTCAAGGCGCTCGCCGCCAATGGCCTCGTCCCCATCGACGTCGTCGACCTGACCGCCCGGACCATTCCCTACTGGGAGCTCCGGGCGAAGTCCTCGGTGGCGACCGGGATCGAGGGCTCGTTCCTGACGGCGTACAAGGAGGGCAGCTTCCACTACCTCCTGATAGCGGCGGACCGCGTCTGACCCTCCCTCACGAGTCCCCGGCGCCGGCACCTCCCGCGGCACCGGGGACTCGGCCGCTCCTCATGAGGGCTTCACGGGCGTGCGTGACGGGTGATGAGGTCCAGGAGGCGGCGTACGGCCGCGTCCGCGTCAGGCCGGTGCACGGCCGCGACGGTCGTCCGCAGGTGCGGTGACTCCCTTCGCAGGGGCACGAAGGTGATCCCGGGTATGGGGAAGTCGCGCAGGTCCTCCGGCAGGAGGCTGACGCACAGCCCGGCGGCGACGTAGCCGAGCAGGCCGGTGAGGTCGTCGGCCCCGGCGCGGCAGTGGGGGGTGAATCCGGCCTCTCTGCAGGCGAGCCGGGCCTGATGCGCGAGCCCCGGCAGGGCGGTTCCGCTGGGGAGTACGAAGTCGTCCTCGCGGAGCTCCTCCAGGTCGATCACATCGGCTCCGGCCAGCCGGTGCTCGTTCGGCAGGGCCGCGACGATGCGCTCGACGGCGAAGTCGTGGACGGCCAGGTCGTCCGACACCGGCGAGGGGTCGCGGATGAACGCGAGGTCCAGGGCGCCGGAGCGGACCATGTCGGCGAGTGCGGCAGTGGAGTCCTGGTGCAGGTGGATGCGCAGACCCGGGAGCTCCTCGGCGGCGGCCCGCAGCAGCCGGGGCAGGTGGCGGTGGCTGAGGACGCTCACGTACCCCACTCGCACGTCGCCCTCCAGGCCGCGCGCGACGCGCCGCACGCGCTCGACGACCGCGGACTGGGTGTCCAGCAGCCGCCGCGCCTCCACGGCGAAGGCCGCGCCCGCCGGGGTGAGGCGCAGATCCCCCGGCCTGCGGTCCAGGAGCGTCACACCCAGGCCGCGCTCCAGGCGCTGCATCGCCTGGCTGAGCGGGGGCTGGCTCATCGAGAGACGCTCGGCCGCCCGCCCGAAGTGCTTCTCCTCGGCGAGGGCCAGGAACTGCTCCAGCAGGCGTTTCGTGAATTCCATATGGACAAGGATATCGAAAGGGCCTGCAACATATATTGGACAGACATTGATCCCGTGGAGTGCAGTGGTTCCAAGCGCTGAGCGGACGGATCCGCTCCCCGCCCTGACAGGCACAGGCGTATTCAAGGAAGCCACTCATGCACATGCACGACGTCGCCCAGCTCTTCACCACCCCGCTGGACGCACCCGCTTTCGCCCCCACCCGGTACCGGTTCACCGACCGCGAATACCTGAACATCACCTATCGCACCGACCCCGAAGCCCTGCGGCGGGTCGTCCCCGAGCCCCTCTCGATACCCGAGCCGCTGGTGCGGTTCGAGATCATGCGCATGCCCGACGTGACCGGGCTGGGCGACTACACGGAGGCGGGCCAGGTCATTCCCGTCGAGCACGAGGGCGAGCGCGGCGAATACAACCTCGCCATGTATCTCGACAGCGTGCCGGCGATCTCCAGCGGACGGGAGCTGAGCGCCTACCCGAAGAAGGCCGGCTCGCCCAGGCTCCACCTCGACTCCGACACCCTGGTCGGCACCCTCGACTACGGTTCGCTGCGCGTGGCCACCGCCACCATGGGCTACAAGCACCACCCGATGGACCTGGAGGAGGCCCGGGCGGAGATCTGCGTGCCCACGTTCATGGTCAAGGCGGTACCCGGCTACGACGGCCGGCCGCGCATCTGCGAACTGGTCCGTACCCAGATCACCGACATCACGGTGAAGAGCGCCTTCCGCGGCCCGGCGCGTCTGGAGCTCCACCCCCACGCGCTGGCGCCGCTCGCGGACCTGCCGGTGCTGGAGATCGTCGCCGCCAGCCACATCCTCACCGACCTCACCCTGAGCCCGGCCACGGTCGTCCACGACTACCTCGCCCACTGAAAGACCCGGAAGGCGGTGCACACCCCATGAACGCACACACCACGGACGCGCACACCCCATACCGACGGGCGACCGTCATCGGCGGCGGCGTGATCGGGATCTCCTGGACCGGACTCTTCCTCGCCCACGGCATGGACGTCGTCGTCACCGACCCGCGGCCCGACGTGAAGGACCAGGTCCTGGCCGGTCTCGACGAGATCGCCCCGTCCCTCGCACAACTCGGCCTGCCCACCGGTGACCTGACGGCCCGGCTCCACTTCGAGACCGACCTGGCCACCGCGGTCGCGGACGCCGACATCGTGCAGGAGAACGGCCCCGAGCGCCTGGCCGTGAAGCAGGAGATCTGGAAGACCGTCGAGCAGGCCGCCCCGGCCCACGCCCTGCTCGCCACCTCGACCTCCGGAATCCCCGCCACCGCGATCGCCCAGGCGATGCGGCAGCCGGAGCGCCTCGTCGTCGGCCACCCGTTCAACCCACCGCACCTCGTACCGCTCGTGGAGATCGTCCCCGGCGAGCGGACCTCCGCGCGGACCCTCCGCCAGGCCCACGACTTCTACACGGCGCTCGGCAAGAAGCCGCAGATCCTGCGCAAGGAGATCCCCGGCTTCGTCGCCAACCGCCTGCAGTCCGCGCTCTTCCGCGAATGCGTGCACCTGGTGACCGAGGGCGTGGTGACCGAGGCCGAACTCGACGAGATCGTCACCGACTCCATCGGCCTGCGCTGGGCCGCCGCGGGCCCCTTCCGCACCTTCCACCTCGGCGGCGGACCCGGCGGCCTGCCGCACTTCATCCAGCACCTCGGGCACGCCATGGAAGCGGCCTGGCCCGGCCTCGGCAGTCCCACCTTCGACGAGCCCACCGTCGCCCTGCTGACCGGGCAGGCCGAGCAGGCCTTCGGAGACACGCCCATCGGCGAACTGGCCGCCCGCCGCGACCGCGCGCAGATCGCCCTGATGCGCGCACTCGCCGAGACCACCGACCCGTACGCCCAGGCATGAGCGCCCGGAAAGGCAGCACGATGCTCACCGACAAGATCAAGGCCGCACTCGACAAGCCGGTCGCCGGCGAGGCCGACGACGACTTCGACATCCACGCCGCGCTGAACGACGTCCTCGGCGGCGTCGGCATGAGCGAACAGGACGCCGGCGGCACGGTCTCCTTCACCGGCGCCGACCCCGTCGTCCCCTCCACCCTGCGGCTGGCCTCCGCACCGGCCCTCGGCCTGACCGCCAAGTCCGTCGCCCTGGCCAAGCTGTGGCAGCACCGCGGCGGCCCCGGCCAGGACATCAGCATGGACCTGCGCAAGGCCCCGCACCGGCTCTGCCCCTTCTACGACGCCAAGTGGGAGAAGCTCAACGGCTACCCGATCGTCGCCCCCGACGACCCCTTCTCCCTCTCCTTCTACCGCGCGGGCGACGGCCGCTGGGTGATGCCGCTGAACGTCTACCCCGCGCTGAAGTCCCGGACCCTGAAGCTGCTCGGCACCCCCGACGACGCCATGGCGGTCGCAGGCGCCATCGCCCGCTGGGACGGCGCCGAGCTGGAACGGGCCGGCGCCGACGCCGGCGTGGTCATGCCGATGCTGCGCGGCACACGGGAGTTCCTCGACACCCGCCAGTACCGCGACATCCTGGCCGACATGCCGCTGATAGAGATCGAGAAGATCGACGACAGCGACCCCGAACCGCTGCCGCCCGGCGCCACCCAGCCCCTGGACGGAGTACGCGCCCTGGGCCTCGGCCACGTCATCGCCGGCGCCGCCATCGGCCGCACCATGGCCCAGCACGGCGCCGACGCGCTCAACATCTGGCGGCCCGGCCAGTTCGAGAACGACATCCTCTACTACACCGCCCAGGTCGGCGTCCGCTCCGCCACTCTCGACCACGCCCGCGACCCGCAGGCCGCGGCGGTCCTCCGTGAACTGCTGCGCGGCTCCGACGTCTTCTACGCCAACCACCGCGCCGGCTACCTGGAGCGCATGGGGCTGACGGCGCAGGAAGCGGCCGCGATCCGGCCCGGCATCATCCACACCACCGTCAGCCTGCACGGCCAGCACGGCCCATGGGCGGGCCGCGTCGGCTTCGACCAGACCGCCGGCTGCGTCAGCGGGATGATGAACCTCGAAGGCACCGACGACAACCCGGCGCTGCCCCCGATCAAGGTCGTCAACGACTACCTGGTGCCCTGGCTGGCCACCACCGGCATCATCGCCGCCCTGATGCGGCGTGCCACCGAGGGCGGCAGCTACCGCGTGCACGTCTCGCTGACCCGCGTCGCCCTGTGGATCCTCAGCCTCGGCATCCTCGACAAGGACTACGCCCGCGAACTCGCCGGCACCGGTGAGCGCCACGCCTACCTCGACCCGGACACCTTCACCGCCGACACCCCGTGCGGCCGCTACCAGGGCGTCACCGACCAGGTCGTCATGTCCCGGACGCCGGGCGCCTTCCGCACCGTCCTCGCCCCCCGTGGCTCGGGCCGCCCCGAGTGGCTCGCACCCGGCCACTGAACGCACTGTCGGGGTCCGGCCTTCCCCTGGCCGGGCCCCGGAGCGGCCAAGCGCTGAGTGAGGGATAAACCCCGGGGGACGTTTGCGTTCCCGCCCCCGGGGATACCCCGCACACATGGTCGCGGCCCGCGTCAGCGGCTACTGAGCCGAGCGCCCGCCCACCCCGCGGACGGCGCGGGCCTCGCGTCTCTCGCAACGCTGCGTGCGTCCACACGACCGTTCCCGCTCCACCGAAGGCGGGAACATACAGCCATATGACCACGCAATCGCGGCACCGGGGCGCCCGTCGCCTGCCGTCCCCCGCGTCGGCCACCGCCCTGCTCGTGATCACTACCGCATGCGTCATCTGGCTGCTGGCCACCCGCCCGGCCGGAGCGGCGACCGCCGTCCCGCCCAGCCGGGCGGGCGCTGTCAGGTGCGAGGTGAGCGCCTACCTCAGCGACCTCTACGACATCGATCCCGCCAAGGGCAGGTTCTCCGCCCGGCTGTGGATATGGACCGTCTGTCCGGACCGGCACTCCGATCCGCTGCCCCAGGTCTCCTTCGCCAATGCCGACGACCCCCATACCTCCGACCCGAACATCATCGAGCAGGACGGGCACGTGCTGGACCAAGTGCGGGTGCAGTCCAGCTTCCGGCAGGCGTGGGACGTACGGGACTTCCCCTTCGACCGCCACCGCGTCGAGGTGGTCCTGACCTCCCCTCAGGACGCCAGCCACTTCCGGTTCACCGTGAACAACGCCGATGCCCAGGCCAACCCGGAGGCACGTCCTCAGGGCTGGCGGCTGACCGGATTCCGGCTGTTCAGCGCGCTCAAGCACTACACCACCACATACGGCGACACCAGCCTCAAGAACGGCAGCACTTACGACCGGGTGCACCTCCAGATCGACCTCAAGCGCTCCGACCCCACCGTCTTCTGGAAACTGACCATCCCGCTCTACCTCGCCGTGCTCATCGCCGTCGCCACCTTCCTCGTCTCCTCCCGGCACGAGGAACTGGAGACGACCGCGCGGCTGGAGGGCTTCCACAACAGGCTCGGGGTCCTGGGCGGCGGGCTGTTCGTCGTCGTACTCAACATGCAGCAGGCCAACGACGTGGTCACCAGCGCCAACGGCCTCACTCTCATCGACTGGCTCCACATCGCCACGCTCGTCTTCCTCCTGCTCGCCGTGGCGGGTACGGTCCTCGCCTGGCGTTGGACCTCCCGAGGCGGCAGCGCGACCCAGGCGGAACGGATCAGCCACCGCGGGGCGTGGTGCGGGCTCGCCGCGTACGTCGTGGCTTGCGGGGCGTTGGTGCTCCGGGCGGCCTACGGGTGACCGATCAGGTCGCGGCGCCTCACCCCTCACCCCTCACCCCTCCGGATGGCAGAATCACCTTGCGCGGGCGGGCTCGTCCCATGGGACGAGCCCGCCAGGAGCGAACGGCACACGGCGGTGACACGACAGTCGAGGGGCGATCGTGCTGATCAGGGCCGCACGGACCGATGAAGCCGAGATCCTGAGCGGGCTCGCACTCCGGTCCAAGGCGTACTGGGGCTATGACGAGGCGTTCATGGCCGCTTGCCGCGACGAACTGACCGTTTCCGCCTCGGCGATCGCCGGGACCGCGGTCGCCGAGCAGGACGGCCGGATCCTGGGCTTCGTCATCGTGGAGGGCAGTCCTCCGTCAGGGGTCCTGGACATGCTCTTCGTCGAGCCTCACGCCATCGGGAAGGGCGTCGGCCGGGCCCTGTTCGCGCACGCCACGGCTACGGCGGCAGAGCACGGCTTCGGGCGCCTCACCATCGAGGCCGACCCCCATGCCGAGCCCTTCTACCTGGCCATGGGCGCCACACGCGTCGGCACCAGGCCGTCCGGCTCCCTGCCGGGACGCGCCCTGCCGCTGCTCGCCATCGCCCTCCCCTGACGCGAGGTCTCTTCATGCCGGGCCGCCGGCCGCCACCCGTACCGGCACCCCGGCCCTCGGCCAGTTCTCGCCTCCCGGGCAAAGGGTCCTGCTGAGAGGCTGGTGGGGGACGATCGCAGGGTGAACACCCGCGGTGCGACAGGAAATTCAGGTACGGACGGGGGATCCATGGCCTATCTGGTGGAGTTGCCGGTCGGCGCGGCGGACGTGGTGAAAGTCGAGATCGTGGAGGTCGGGGAGGGACTGGTCCAGGTCGCCAGGCCGGGCCGGATCGTGGCACGCGCCACACAGTCGCTGGGCGACATGCTGGCCGGCATCCGGCCTGTGGCACAGCATTTCGTCGAGGGCTTCCGCAGCATGGCCATGGCACCGGACGAGATCGCGATCGAATTCGGTGTGTCCCTGTCCGCCGAGGCCGACGTCGTCATATCCAGCACGGCGGCCCAGGCCAACTTCAAGGTCTCCCTCACCTGGCAACGGCCGCCCACAGACGACGCGGATTCCACCGCAACCGGTCCGGCCTCGGACGGTTCACGCTGATGCCGTTACCTCCTGGAGCCGTCGAGAGAACCGGGCCCAAGGCCCTGGACGCGGCCGTGCTGCGGATCTGCGACGCGCGGGGCGTCGCTGTAGGCCTGGGTTTCCTGGTCACCGCGGATCGGGCGCTGACCTGCGCGCACGTGGTCTCCGCCGCACTGGGCCTGCCCGAAGGCGCCCGGCCGGACGCCTCCGCGCACCTGGTGGTGGATCTGCCGCTGCTGTCCGGCTCCACGCGGGACGGCCACAGGGCCGAGGCGCGTGTGGAGCACTGGGTCGCCGCACAACCGGCGGGCACCGGGGACGTGGCCGTGCTGCGGCTGAGCGCCCCGCTGCCCGGGGCCCAGCCCGTCCGACTGGTCGAGGCCCAGGACGTGTGGGGACACCCGGTGCGGGCCTTCGGCTTCCCGGCCGGCCGCCCCGGAGGGGTGTGGCACTCCGGCGTACTGAGGGGCCGTCAGTCCAACGGGTGGGTGCAGGCCGATCTGGCCGCGCACGGCTACCGGATCTCCCGGGGTTTCAGCGGCGGCCCGGTATGGGACGAGAAGCTCGTCGGTGTGATCGGCATGGTGACGGTGGCCGAGGCCGGAGACCCACCGGCCGGCTACCTGGTCCCCACCGACGGCCTGCTGGCAGCCTGGTCCCCGCTGCGCGAACTGGCCCTGCTCCCCTCGCCGTTCCGCAGCCTGGTGCCTTTCCAGGAGGCGGACGAGGCGGTCTTCCACGGCCGGCGCGCCGAGACCGACGAGCTCGTCGGGATGCTCAGTCGCGAGCGGTGGACCACGCTCGTCGGCCCTTCCGGCTCGGGCAAGTCGTCGCTGGCCCTCGCCGGTGTCATCCCCCGGATACGGGCGGCCGACACCTGCGCCGTCGTGGTGCGGCCGGCTTCCGGCCGCAGCCCGCTGTCCGCCCTGGCCGCCGCGCTGCTGCCCCTGCTGGAGCCCGGACTGACCGCGACGCAGCAGCTGGAGCGCACCCCCGACCTGGCCGGCCTGCTGCACCGGCAAGGGCTGGCCGACATCGTGCCCCGACTGCCGCACCGGCACTCCACCCGTCAACTGCTCATCGTGGTGGACCAGTTCGAGGAACTGCTCACCCTCGCCCCGGCAGCCGTAGATGAACTGGCCGACGTCCTGTTCCGCGATACCCTGCCCGGCGGCGTCCGGGTGCTGACCACGCTGCGGGCCGACTTCCTCGAAGCGGCGCTCGCCCATCCGGGCCTCGGGCCGCTGTGCGGCCGTCAGATCTACGCGCTCGGGCCGATGAGCGCCGGGCAACTGCGGGAAATCGTCACCACCCCGGTCGACGGCATCCCCGGCGTGTACTACGAACCCCACCTGGTCGACCGCATCCTGGCCGACACCAGCAGCGAGCCGGGCGCCCTGGCGCTGCTCGGCTTCACCCTCGACCTGCTCTGGCAGCACCAGGCCGGCGGCCTGCTGACACACCACGCCTACGAGGAACTCGGCGGCGTCACCGGCGCCTTGGGCGCCTACGCCGACCAGGCCTGGGACGAGAACGTCCTTCCGGAGGACGAGGCAACGGCACGCCGGCTGTTCACCCAGCTCATCCGGGTGCCGCTGGGGTCGGCGGCCGCCACCCGCCGCACCGTGCCACGCCCCGAGCTGGACACGGACCAGTGGCGGGTCGCGCAGGAGCTCGCCCGTACCCGGCTGCTGGTCACCGACCTCAGCCCGGAGGGCCGCGAAACCGTGGAACTCGCCCACGAGGCCCTGATCACCGGGTGGGGCAGGCTGCGGGACCGGGCCGGCGAGGACCGCTCGTTCCTGGTGTGGCGGGAGTCCCTGCGCCACGACATGGACCGCTGGGAGCGCGGCAAGCGTGCCGCGGACCTGCTGCCGACCACCATGGCCCTGGCCGGCGCCCAGCAATGGCTACGCGAGCGTGCCGCCGACCTGAGCGACGCCGAACGCGACTACGTGCAGCGGGGACGTGCCCACCGGCGGCGCCGGACCCGGCGCCGCCGCGGGGTCCTCGCCGTGATCTGCGTCCTCGCGATGCTGGCCACCGCTTTCAGCGTGCTCGCGGTACGGCGTGGTGAGGACGCCGCCCATAAGTCGGCGGTCGTCCAGTCGTCGCGGCTGGCCGCCGACGCGGAGGCGGCCAGGGCCACCGACCCCGGCCTCGCGGCTCAGCTCGCGGTCGCCGCGTACCGGTCGGCCCCGACCCAGGAGACCGCCACCGAGCTGTACGCCGCGGCGCGCACGCCGCTGGACAGCGTGGTGGGCGTCACCGGCAAGGAGGTTCTGCGGGTGGCGACGGAGCCGGACGGGCCTCTGGCCGCAGCGGTCGACGCCGACGGGTCGTTGCGGATCTGGGACCTCGCCGACCAGGCTGCCCCGGCGTTGAAGGCCACGCTCCACACACGCCTGACAGGGATCGCCCTCGCGCCGCGCAACAGGAAACTGCTGGCCGGCAGCTGCCAGGGCCCGGGCTTGTGCCTATGGGACCTGACAACTCCCCAGCACCCCGTCGTCGCGGCGCAGTTGCCGCAACCCGCTCACAGCAAGGAGCTCGACCAGGTCACTTCGATGGCCATCAACGCGGACGGCACCCTGCTGGCCGCCGCGTCGGAACAGGGCTTCGCAGTGGTGTGGTCCATGGAGCAACCCGCACACCCCCGTCTCGTGGCCGAACTCCACAACCCCACACAGCGAAGCTCAGGCGCCCTGGCCGCAGTCGCGTTCTCTCCGCACGGCAACCTGCTCGCCGCCACCATCCTGGGCGGCAAAACGCAGTTGTGGAACCTCTCCACCCCGTCCTCGCCGACGAAGGCGGCCACGATGGACACCGGGTACTCCGCCGTGGCCTTCAGCCCCGACGGGGACCAGCTCGCAGCCGTCGGGGATCTCAACATCGGGTTCTGGGTCGTCAAGGCTCCCTCCAAGCCCGAGGAGATCAAGGTGCACAGCAACGCCGTGGGTCTCGACTTGATGGCGGTGACCTTCAGCCCGGACAGTCGCCAGCTCGCGATGGGCGGCATGCACTCCGACGACACCAACAGCGAGCTGTGCCTGCTGAGCATGCCTCCCACCGGCCCGAAAGACCTGATATCACCCAGCTGCACGAAGACCGGCTACACCACTCCGGCCCTCGCGTACGCGCACAGCGGTGCCTTGCTCAGCGGCGGCTCCGACGGGGTGGTGCGGTCCTGGCACATACCCGCGCCGGAGGCCCACGCCGTGGGTGCGACGAGCAACAGCGCCAGTTGGGCGTTCAGCCCTGACGGAAACCTGATGGCGGCGGCGGTCCCCCACGAGGACGACGTCACGTTCAAGGGCCCCACTCCCTCGTCTCTCGGGGTCTGGGATCTCTCCGCCCCCGGCGGACCCGTCCGCGTGGCCCAGGTCACCCTGCCCGACACAGTGCAGCAGGTCGCTTTCCTCAGGCCGGCGGTCCTGCTGAGCGTCGCGCACAACGGAGTGGTGCAGCTGTGGAACGTGCGCGACCCCCACCACCCCGTACAGGCGGCGTCACTGGGCACCGCCGAGTTCGTCCCCGGAGCCCGGTTCCTCGACGCCGACACCATCGCCGATACAGGCGTCCGTCCGACCACTTCCGGCGACCTGGTCTCGCTCCAGGGCGCCGACCGCAAAATGCATCTGTGGCACATCACCGACTCCGGCAAAGCCACCGAGACCGGATCGGTCCCCCTCCCCGAGCCGAAGGCCGGCCTCGGCCTCATCCTGGACAGCGGTGACACGGCCATGGTCGCGACAGCGGCCGGAATCGACTGGTGGAACATCAGCGACCCGGCACATCCGGTCCGCGGCGAGAGCACACGGCTCCCCGGAGCGAACCACGGCGCCCTGGTCTGGGCCCACAACGTCGTGACGATCGCGACCACCCCGCAAGACCACCCGAGCGGCGGCAGAACCCTGCGCCTGCTCCACGTCGCCGCCGGCAAGGTCCGCTCGTCGGCCACCCTGCAAGGGTCCTACGGCGGACGGCTGGACATGAGCCAGGACGGCCGCCGTGTGGTCGTCAACGGCACCGGCAACAACACCGTCGTCCTGTGGGACATCAGCGACCCGGCTCACCCGGGCACCCCCGCCACCATACGCACGCTCCAGGACACCCAAGGCATCACCATCAGCCCGGACAACCAGCACATGGCCGTCTGGAACCTCGCCTCGGCAGAGCGCGGCGACGTCCAGCTGTGGGACATCGGCAACGCGGCGGCACCGAAGCTCACCGCGACCGTCACACCCCCCACCCGAAGCTCGGTCGATTCGGTCGAGTTCCCCCGGGACCGCGCTTTCGTCGTGGCGAGCGGATCCTCGGTCTTCTCTTTCGACACCAGCCCTTCCAAGGTCGCCGACCTGATCTGCTCGTACACCGGAGACTCCATCACCGACGGCCAATGGAAGAAGTACGCACCAGGCACGCCGCGCCAGAACCCCTGCCCATGACGGTGGCCGACCGGAGTCGTACGCAGTCCTGAGCCCGGGCAGGAAGTACCCGCGAAACTCGTGTCGATACCGCGTCGATCGCGCGTCAACCCCACGTCGTTCGCGCCTTTGTACGGTTCTTGCACGCCGCCGGGAGAAGCCCGGAGGCCGCTGCCGGAGACGGTGGCACATCGGATGCAAGGAGTCGTCATGACGAACTTCGACGAGCTGTTCGAGCTGGACATCATCGAGATCGCCGCCCCCGTCGAGGAGGAGCAGGGCGACGTCCAGGCCGCCACCGGCTCCTGGCCCTTCAACTGCAAGACCACCATCTGACGGTAGGTCCTGCTCAGAACCGCCAGGTGAGGCGGCCCGGTCCCACGGGCCGCCTCATTTGTTCCCCCCGCACTTCTCTGGAGGCTCCCCGTGGCGGTACCCGCAACCCACCCGGGCGATGACACCCGCGGTCCGTCGACCTTCCGTTGCGCGGACACCCTGCTGTTCCGGGCGGCGATCCGGCCGCCCGAGCCGCCCGGCGCCCCGGACGAGCCCGGCGACGACGAGACGGACCTGCGGGCCCACCTCCGCACCGCCGCGGCCGATGACCGGCTCCGGGAGGCGGTCTCGCTGGCGAGCCCCTCGCTGAGCCGTACCCTCGACGCCGTGCTCGCCGGAGAACCGGTCCGGATCAAGCAACTGCGGCGCGCGGTACGGGCATTGGCGCGCTACCGACTGCGGATGTCCGGCCGGGCCACGCCCTTCGGCACCATGGCGGGGGTGGCCGCGATCGGCTTCGCCGAGAAGCCCGGGACCGTCGCGGTCGGCTGGGGCGGACACCACCGCAAGGCGGTGCGGCCCGACATGGGCTGGCTGACCGACGTGGTGGCACGGCTGGAGCGGGAGCCGGCCGTGCTGCGGCCGCTGCGTGTGACCGCCAACGACCTGTGCTTCGTACGGGGCGGCCGGCTGGTCGTCCCGTACCTCCCGGCCCCCGGAGCGGGCACGCGCCCGGCAGCCCAGGAGGTGTCGGTGCGGGCGGGCGAGGTGGTGCTGCACGTCGTGCAGCGCGCCGCCCTGCCCGTACGGTTCGGCGATCTGGTCGCCGAACTCCTCGCCGCCTACCCCGGGGCCTCCTCCGGCACCGTGGAACGGCTCCTCGTCGACCTCGTCGGATCGGAGGTGCTGCTGACGGAGCTGCGCCCTCCGCTCGACGGCCCGGATCCTCTCGGCCATGTGCTGGACCTGCTGCCGACGCCGAACCCCACCGCTGATCCACTACCGGCCTCAGTATTCCGGATCACAGCTGAACTATCCGTTATTCAGAAGGAGTTGGCTGAGTACGCGACCGCTCCCCTGGGTCGCGGCCTTGAGTCCAGAAGTGCCGCGAGCAGTCGCATGGCCGCCCTGCATCCTTCGGATCACCTCCTCCAGGCCGACCTGGGGCTCGACGTGGAGGTCCGGCTGCCCGCCGCCGTGCGCGCCGAGGCGGAACAGGCCGCCGAGGCACTGTGGCGGCTGGCCGCGGCCCGGCCGGGCCCGGCTCACCTGCGCCACTACCACCTGGATTTCCTGGAGCGGTACGGAGCCGGGCGCGCCGTACCGCTCAAGGAGGTCCTCGATCCGGACACCGGCCTCGGCGGCCCGGCCGGGTACCGGCTCCCCGCCACCGCGCGGACGCCGCACGCGGGGCCGGCGGACCCCCGGGGGCAGGAACAGGACCGGCTGCTGACCGAGCTGGCCCAGGAGGCGTCCCTCAACGGTGAGCGGGAGATCGTCCTGGACGACGCGCTGCTGGACCGGCTCGCCGCCGAAGGCGGGGACGCGCCGACGCCACCGCCGTCCTTCGAGATCCTGGCGCAGTTGCTCGCCGACACCCCCGAGGCCCTGGCCGACGGTGACTTCCGGCTGGTCGTCACCGGTGGGGCACGTACGGCCGGAGCCCACGCGGGGCGCTTCGGATTCGTGCTGGGCGCCGTGGACGACCACGTCACCAGGCTGGTGCGAGAGGTGCCCGTGACACCCGGCGCCGTCGCCGCGCAAGTGAGGTTCCCGCCGCCGCGCGGTGCGACCACCAACGTGGCGTTGGTGCCGCGCCGTCTGGAACACACCATCACGCTCGGCGCGTTCGCCGACCGCACGGACGGAACGGATCTCGGCGTGTCCGACCTGGCCGTCGTCGCCGACGCGCACCGGCTCGCCGTGGTCGCGCCCCGGCTCGGCAAGGAGGTCGTGCCGGTGGTCCCCAGCATGCTCGCGACGGCCTGGCACGCGCCGAACGCGGCCCGTTTCCTGCACGAGGTGACCGAGAACGGCCTGCCGGCCTGGCCGCGCTGGCGCTGGGGGGCCGCGGACACCCTGCCGTACCTGCCCAGGGTCCGGCGCGGGCGCACCGTACTCGCCCTGGCCCGCTGGCGCCCGACCGATCCGGCACTCCAGGACCGGGCCACAGCGCCCGGCGACTGGGAGCGGCTCTTCGACGCCTGGCGGTCCCGCTGGCGGGTGCCCGACCGGGTGGAGAGCGTCAGCGGCGACAACCGCATCGCCCTCGACCTGCGGCGCCCCTTCCACCGCACGCTGCTGCGGGACGAATGGCTGCGTCGCCCGGGGGGCGTCCTCCAGGAGTTGCCGACGAGCTGTGGCCCCGGCTCCGGCTGGCTGGCCGACGGCTCCGGCCGGCCGGGCCGGGTCAACGAGATCGCCTTCCCGTTGATCCGGTCGGCCCCGCCGTCCGACGGCTCGCCGGTACCCGGCTCGGTCCGGCCTGTGTCCGTCCCCGAGCCCCGTCGCGTCCGCGTCGCCTATCTCCCTGGTTCACAGTGGCTGTACGCCAAGGTGTACTGCTCCGCCGAGCGCCAGGACGAGATCCTCGCCCAGCGGCTGCCGCACCTGCTGGAGAGGCTGGACGGCGGGGTCGACCGTTGGTTCTACCTCCGCTACCGCGACCCGGACCCCCACCTGAGGCTGCGCTTCCACGGGGATCCCGCCGTCCTCACCGGATCCCTCCTGCCCCGGCTGAGCGGCTGGTCCGACCAGCTCGCCGCCGAGGGGCTCGGGGGCAGGCTGGTGCTGGACACCTTCGAGCCCGAACTCGAACGCTACGGAGGGCCGGCCGCGGCGGCCGCCGCCGAACGCGCCTTCCACGCCGACAGCGTCGCCTGCCTGGAACAGGCCGCCCTGCTCGACCGCCGTGAACTGGACCTGGACAGGACCGTGTTGACCGCGCTCGGCCACGTCGACATGGCCTGCCGCGTCGCGGGCACCACCGAGGGCGTCCAGCACCTGCTCGACCGCCCCGTGGTCGCGGGGGCGGCCGAGCCCTCGCGCGCCGCCAAGGACCGGGCGCGGGAGCTGATCGACCCCCTCGGCGACTGGCAGCGGCTGCGTGCCCTGCCCGGCGGCCCGGCGCTGCTCGCCTGCTGGGAGCGCCGCGCCCCCGCCCTGTCCGCGTACGGGACGCTCCTGCGGGAACTCGGCGCCGGTACGGTCCCCTTGGATTCCCTCCTGCACATGCACCACAACCGGCTCACAGGCATCGACCGCCCCGCCGAGGAGCGCTCCTTCGCCCTGGCCGCCGTGGCCCTGCGCAGCCGCCAGGGCCGCGTGCGGGCGGCCCGGTGATGGGGAACACCCTGCGCGAGCGTGCCGCCGACGCCGTCGCGACCGTCGCACAGCGGCTCACGGCCCCCGAGGCCCACCCGGCCTGGGACGCCTCCGCCTTCCGTGCCGCGAGTCTCAGCGACGGCGCGCCGGGCATCGCGCTGCTCCACGCCGAGCTGGCGCACACCGATCCGGCGCACCGGCCCACCGCCCACCGGTGGCTCCGCCGTGGTGCCGCGCTCGCCGCCCAGGCGATGGCCCCCGGGCCGCAGGGGCTGTACGGGCCGCTGGCCGCGCTGTCGTTCGCCCTGCACCGGGCGGCGGAGGACCCGGGCGCGCAGAGCACGGCCCGCGCCCATCTCAGGGACCAGGTCGCCCAACTGTCGGGTGCCCGGGCCCAGCACGAGGAACGACGCCTCGGCGAGCACCTCGGGTGCACCACCTTCACCGCGTACGACGTCATCAGCGGGCAGGCCGGGCTCGGCGCCCATCTGCTGGAACTCGGCGGCCCGGCCGAGGCCGCCGTCACGAGGCTGGTGTCGGCGCTGACGTCGCTCGCCCAACCGGTGCGCGCGGACGGCCTGTCGCTGCCCGGCTGGTGGGTGGCTCTCGACGCGGACTCGTACCGGCCGGTCGCCCCGGCGCGGGGACACGCCAACCTGGGCATGGCCCACGGCGTCCCCGGACCGCTCGCCCTGCTGGCCCTCGCCTGGCGGCAGGGAGTCCGCGTGCCCGGCCAGCGGCCCGCGATCACCGGCTTCGCCGAATGGCTCATCGCGCAGCGCCGCACGGACACCGCGGGTCCCTGGTGGCCCGGCCAGCTCACCTCGGGTCCGGCGCAGCCGCGGCCCGGACGGCCGTCCTGGTGCTACGGCACCCCGGGCATCGCCCGCGCCCTCCACCTGGCGGGGCTCGCCCTGGACGTCCCCCACTGGCGGGAGGCCGGCATCGCCGCGCTGCGCTCCGCGCTGGCCCGCGCCGCGGCGGGGGAAGCGGAGCCGTCGGCCGGCCCCGGGCTCTGCCACGGCCTGGCCGGACTGCTCCAGACCACCTGGCGCGTGGCCCGTGACAGCGGCGACGCGGAACTCGCCGAGCACCTCCCGCTGCTGGCCGCCCGGCTGCTGGACCTCGTCGACGAGGACGAGCCGTTCGGCTTCGCCACCGCCCCCGGTGAACGCCCGCCCGAGGAGCACCCGGGCGGCTTTCTCACCGGCGCGGCCGGTGCCGCGCTCGCCCTGCACACCTTCGCCACGGACACCGCGCCCGCCACGCGCTGGGACCGCGCGCTCCTGCTGGCCTGACCGGCCCCGGCCCCGGCCCCGGCCTGATCCCGCTACCCACGTACCGGACATACCCGATGTCCCCAACGTACCGACGTACTTACAGAGAGAAGAGATCCCATGCACCGGGAGGAACTCACCCGCTGGGTGGGCGACACGGACGCTTTCCTGGACGGCTGCTGGCGCGCCGCGCCGGCCCTCTTCCGGCCCGGCCCCGGCGCCGGACCGACCGCCCCGCTCACCCTGGAGGACATCGACACCGCGGTGGCCGGCGGGCTGCTGCGGGCGCCCCACCTCGAACTCGCCCGGGCCGGCGACCCCGTGAACTCCTCCCAGTACACCCGGGCACGCACCGTCTCGGGGATCACCACCCCCGGCTACATCGACCCGGACCGCGTACGGGCGCTGCTCGCCGAAGGCGCCACCGTCGTGCTGCGCAACGTCGAGCACTGGCACCCGGCCACCCGCGCGCTGACCCGCAGGCTGGAGGGCGAACTCGGCCGCCGGGTCGAGGCGTTCTTCTTCGTCACCCCACCAGGGGCGCAGGGGCTCGACCTGCACCGCGACGACGCCGATGTCCTGCTGCTCCAGGGCACCGGCAGCAAGCACTGGACGGTGTGCGGCGGCCCCACCGGCCCCGACTGGAAGCCCGGCGAGGCCGCCGACGGGGGCCCGGTCCTGCTGGACGGCACCCTCGGTCCCGGGGAGGTGCTCTACATCCCCCGCGGCTTCGCCCACCAGGCGGTGGGCAGCGAGGGGCTCTCCTCCCACCTCTCGCTCACGATCCGGGAAGTGAGCACGCAACAGTTGTTCGCCTCCCTGCAACGCCTGCTGCTGGACGCGCTCCCCCTGCCGGGCCGCCCCCTGGACGACGACGCCCTGCACGCGACCGCCGAACTGCTGCTCCACCGGTTCCGCACCCGGCTGCCGGAGCTGACCGCCGCGGCCGTCGTGGAGCACGCGCGCCGCGCGCAACTCGCCGAGGGCACGGTCCCCGGACTCGGCGCCGACCCGGGCATCGCCGCGCTGGCCGCCCGCCTCGGCGCACCGCACGACTCCGCGGCGAGCACCGCATGAGCAGCGCCGAAGCGCTGCTCGGCACCCCGGCGGGCGGCCGCGCGGCACCCGCGCCCGCACCGCCTTCCGGGCTGCGCCTGTTGCTGACGCACCATCTGCGCCCGCACCGGGGCCGGCTCGCGGCGGGCGCGGCGCTCGCGCTCCTCGGCGGGCTGGCCGGGCTCGCCGAACCCATGGCGGCCAAGGCCCTCATCGACCGGCTCGTCGCCGGTGGCTCGCCCACCGCGTCCGCGGTCGGCCTGGCCGCCCTGGTGCTGGCCGCCGTACTGATCACGACGGCGGGCTCGTACCTGCTGGAACGCACCGCCGAAGGTGTCGTGCGCACCACCCGTGAGCGGCTGGCCGCCCGGGTGCTGCGGCTGCCGGTGGCCGACATGGACCGGCAGCGCCCCGGCGACCTGGTCGCCCGGCTGACCTCCGACACCACCCAGCTGCGGGCCGCCGCCGGCCAGGCCCTCGCGACGTGCGCGACCTCGGCCCTGATGGTCCTCGGTGGTCTGGCCGCGATGTTCCTTCTCGACGCCGTGCTCGCGGGTGCCACGGTCGCCATGATCGGCACGGTCTGCGGGATCGGCACGCTCACCCTGCCCCGGATCGGCCGCGCCGCCCGGTCCTCCCAGCAGGTCACCGGCGAGCTCGGCGCCACGCTGGAACGCTCGCTCGGCGCCTTCCGCACCGTCAAGGCCAACGGCCTGGAGCGGCAGGAGACCGCGGCCGCCCGCGACGCCGCACGCCGGGCCTGGCTCAGCGGCGTACGCGTCGCCGGCTGGGAAGCCGCCGCCGAGGTGGCCTCCGGGCTCTCCGTACGGCTGGCGTTCCTCACCGTGCTGGGCTTCGGCGGCACGCGGGTGGCCACCGGGCAGATGACCATGCCGACGCTCGTCGCCTTCCTCTTCTACGTGCTGTTCATCGGCCCGCAGCTCACCCAGCTCGCCGGGAGCGCGGGTCTGGTGCAGCGGGGCGCGGCCGCGGCCCAGCGCATCAACGAGATCGAAGCGCTGGCCGTCGAGCCCGTCACGGACCACGCTCCGGAGCCGCCCGCGTCACGAGCCGCGCCCTCCGCGCTGGAGTTGCGGGGCGTCTCCTTCGGCTATCCGGGCCGGGACACCACCGTCCTCGACGGACTGTCGCTCGACGTCCCGGCCGGCGGGCTCACCGCGCTCGTCGGCCCGTCCGGGGCCGGCAAAAGCACCGTGTTCGCGCTGCTGGAGCGGTTCTACGAGCCCGGCTCCGGCCAGATCCTGCTCGACGGCCGCGACCTGCGGGACTGGCCACTGACCGAACTGCGGGCCACCATCGGGTACGTGGAGCAGGACGCCCCCGTCCTGTCCGGCACGCTGCGGGACAACCTCCTGCAAGCGGCGCCGTGGGCGTCCCCCGCCGAACTGGACGCGGTCCTCCGGCTCACCCGCCTCGACGGACTCGTCGACCGCCTCCCCGCGGGCCTGGACACCGAACTCGGCCACCGGGGCACGGCCTTGTCGGGCGGCCAGCGCCAGCGCGTGGCCATCGCCCGCGCCCTGCTGCGCCGCCCCCGCCTGCTCCTGCTGGACGAGGCGACCTCCCAGCTCGACGCCGAGAACGAACGGGCCCTGCGCGACGCCGTCGCCGAGATCGCCCGGGAGACGACCGTCGTCGTCATCGCGCACCGCCTGTCCACCGTCACCGACGCCCGCCGGATAGTGGTCCTGGACTCAGGCCGAGCCCGCGCCACCGGCACCCACCGCGAACTCCTCGCCACGGACGACCTCTACGCGCGGCTCGTCCGCACGCAGTTGCTGGACCACTCGTGAATGGAGGGCCAAGGGGTCTCCGCCGGAGGAGGCCCGATGAAGTGCTCGGGCTCGGCGGGCTCGGCGAGGCCGAGCAGGTAGGGACGGGCCATGGCCTCGCGGGACCCTGGCCGCAGATGATCGCCAGAGGGCGAAGTCGGCTGGAGGACGTCTGTACGCAGAGCGCGCACCCGGCCGCACACCCCACCTTTTGCCGGTCTTTACGAAAACCTGACCAAAAGGGTTACGGTGTCCCCCAAGTGATCTTGCTGTGGGGGGAGGCAAGCCGGTGGAACGGCTCGGTATCGGCATGGGCTGGCGCCCGGACATCGACCTGCTGGTCGAGCGCATGCCCGGTCTCGACTGGGTCGAGGTGGTCGCCGAATCCATCTGCCCCACGCACCTTCCGAAGTCGCTCCGACTGCTCCGCGAGCGCGGCCTGACCGTGGTGCCGCACGGCGTCGGACTGGGGCTGGGCGGGGCCGGGCGCCCCGATCCGGAGCGGCTGGCCGCTCTGGCCGACCGTGCCGTGGCGCTGGGTTCGCCGCTGGTCTCCGAGCACGTCGCGTTCGTACGCACCGGATCGCCCGCCCTGGAGGCCGGGCATCTGCTGCCCGTGCCCCGGACCCGCGAGGCGCTGGCCGTCGTCGCCGAGAACGTCCGGATCGCGCAGGACGCCCTGCCGGTGCCGCTGGCCCTGGAGAACACCTCCGCCCTCTTCGCCTGGCCGGAGGACGAGCTGACCGAGGCCCAGTTCCTCGCCGAGCTGGTCGAACGGACCGGGGTGCGGCTCCTGGTGGACGTCGCCAACCTCCACGCGAACCACGTCAACTTCGGCGCCGACCCTGTCCGCGCGCTCGACGACCTGCCGCTGCACGCCGTCGCGTACGCGCACGTCGCGGGCGGTGTCGAGCGCGCCGGCTTCTGGCACGACACCCACGCCCACCCGCTGACCGAGCCGGTCCTGGACGTACTCGCCGCCCTGCGCGCCCGCACCGACCCGCCCGGCGTGCTCCTGGAACGCGACGGCGACTACCCGATGGCCCAGGAGCTCTCGCGCGAACTCGACGCCATACGCGCGGTGCTCGACGCCGGGCCGCCGGATCCGGGAACGGCTGCGGCGAGCGGT